>NZ_LKIC01000011.1:0-15382 GCF_001482475.1 Bacillus sp. G1(2015b)
TTTGTCTTCTTTTCAGCGTGATAGAAAACCTTTGCAGTCTAGGAAGGGTGAGCACTGGCGCGGAGCGAATTTGTTATTCGTGAGCACCAGCGCGCAGACCTGACACCGAATGCGAGGGTTTGTCTACACGCTGAGACTGTAAACCTCGTGTTTACAGTCTTTTTTTATTGAAAAATGACTCCTCAAGACTGGCCCTCTCTCAATTCTCTCATTCATCTCTCTTCCTTCCTGAAAAACAAGACTACTTCCAGCTGGTCAAGCATATAGTGTAAAAAAAGCTGGAGGTTCTATATGAAACAATTTCTCCCAGGTCTACACCCGTCGGTCGCTGCAATGGCAGGCATGAGGTTCTTATCCGCCGCCATTGAACTGACGGCAGCCATCCTCATTTTAATCACAAATGATGTACGGAAAGCGGTGGTCATCAATAGTATATTGGCGATCATCGGACCGCTCATTTTTATTATCACGATGACGATTGGAATCTATCAAATTGCAGGGCAGCTATCCTATGCAAAGCTCGTGTTCATTTTCATTGGTGTCGTGTTTATTCTTGTTGGGATCTATAAGTGAAACGGCTTGGCATAATTAACGGCTCACATCATACATTTTAGAGAAGAAAAAAAGGAGGGGAATTCGTTGCGGAGTTTGTTGGATATTCTCCCGCACTCGATTGGACAAGAACTCAGACTGCTGAAAGAGGCAGAATGGGCGCAAATAGAAGAAATCCGCATTCGCACGGATCGTCCTATTGAACTGATGCAAGGAGGAAAACCACGTTTCCTTTCTTATCACACCACCTGGGAAGATGCGTCTCAGCTATTAGGCAGGCTGAGCAATTACAGCATGTACACACTTGAGGAAGAGCTAAAACAGGGCTATATCACCATATCTGGCGGACACCGGGTAGGACTTGCAGGAAAAGTGATCGTTGAAAACGGATTTGTCAAAGGGCTAAGAGATATCTCTTCATTTAATATCCGCATTGCAAAAGAAAAAATCGGGATTGCGCTTCCCTTTCTTCCTTATTTATATGAAGAACACTGGCACAATACACTCATCATCGGTCCCCCGCAAACGGGGAAAACCACATTGCTCCGGGATATAGCACGTCTTGCTAGTACAGGCACAAAGACAATCCCTCCTAGAAAAACAGGCATTATTGATGAGCGTTCTGAAATCGCCGGTTGTATAAGAGGGGTGCCGCAGCACCATTTTGGCCACCGGATTGATGTACTCGATGCGTGTCCAAAGGCTGAAGGGTTGATGATGATGATTCGGTCAATGAGCCCAGAGGTCATGATTGTCGATGAAATCGGAAAAAGTGAGGATGTCGAGGCACTTTTAGAAGCGATTCATGCCGGAGTCAACATCATCGTCTCAGCTCATGGCTATTCACTTGAAGATGTATATAAACGTCCTTCATTTAAGCCGTTATGGGAGCTTCGTGTGTTTGAACGATATGTTGAATTAAATCGAAACAATGGACCAGGTACGATCGGGCGGATTTACGGCGGGGATGGCCAAGAGATGAAATGGAGGCGGGGAGTGGACGTATGTTAAAGCTCATTGGCGCTATTTTCATTGTCGCGGCCACGACTTGGGGAGGATTCGAGTTTGCCAAACGATACAGCGACAGACCTAAACAAATTCGGCAGCTGCGCTTTGCTCTCCAGTCTCTTGAAGCTGAAATTATGTATGGCCAAACCCCTTTAGCACGGGCGGCAGAGCAAATTGCAGCGCAGGTAGGTCCTCCTGTGAATCAGCTGTTTGAACAATTTGCAGAAAAGCTGAAAGTGGGGACTTTTTCTGCACGTCATGCATGGAACGAAAGTCTTGAAGATGTTTGGAAAAAGACTGTCTTGAAAAAAGGCGAATATGAGGCGCTGAAGCACTTTGGGGAAACTCTTGGCCAGCATGATGTCACTTCTCAGCAAAAGTACATCAAGCTTGCTTTAGGCCATTTGGAATCAGAGGAGAAAGAAGCAGAAATCGCCCAAGCGAAAAATGAAAAAATGGTTAGAAGCCTCGGGTTTTTAAGCGGATTACTACTGATTCTTTTATTGATGTGAGAGGAAGGGAGTCGAGAGCATGGGCGTTGATGTAAACGTCATTTTTCAAATTGCCGGAGTAGGCATCGTCGTGGCCTTTCTCCATACGATTTTAGACCAAATGGGGAAGAAAGAGTACGCTCAGTGGGTGACGCTGCTTGGGTTTATCTACATTTTGTTTATGGTGGCAACCATTGTAGACGATTTGTTTAAAAAGATTAAAGCCGTATTTCTATTTCAAGGATAGGGGAGGGCTTACAAATCGAAATCATACAAATTGTTGGACTTGGTTTAATCGCTACTTTTTTAGCATTAATCGTCAAAGAACAAAAGCCAACCTTCGCCTTTATGCTTGTCGTTTTTACTGGATGTGTGATTTTCCTTTATTTAATTGATCAAATCTATGCCATTATCTCAATGATTGAAAAAATTGCAGCAAGTGCCGGCGTCAATATGAAATATGTTGAAACCATATTGAAGATCATCGGCATTGCCTATATTGCAGAATTTGGCGCTCAGCTGACAAAAGATGCTGGACAAGGCGCCATTGCATCAAAAATAGAGCTAGGCGGTAAGATTCTCATCTTGGTTATGGCAGTCCCGATTTTAACAGTCATCATTGAGACGATCTTAGGGATGATCCCGTCCATGACGTAAATGAAAAGAGGTGACGACAATGAAACGGGTGACCGCTGTAATGGGATTAATGCTTTTCTTTTGGCTGTTTGCTCCGCATGCAGAGGCAGAAGAAAAAGAACCTTTATCTAATGAACAGCCAGCAGCAGAGGAAGTGGCGAATGGACAGGCTGATGCACTTGAGCTTCATTCCATCAGTGACTTTTGGGAAACCATTTTGGACGAGTATGGCGGCTTTTTGCCAGAAAGCCAAAAGGGCACAGTGAAGGAAATGATTGACGGCGATAAAGAGCTGTCTCCCCAAACATGGCTGAAAGCCTTTGTACATTATCTATTTCACGAGGTCATTGCAAACGGAAAGCTCCTAGGTACTCTCATTTTACTCACCATCTTTTGTTCGCTTTTGCAGCTTTTGCAAAATGCTTTTGAACAAAGCACTGTCAGCAAAGTCGCATATGCTCTTGTTTATATGGTACTGATTATTATTGCACTCAACAGCTTTCATGTGGCGATTTCCTATGCCACAGAAGCCATTCAAACGATGACCAGTTTTATTCTTGCTCTTATTCCTCTTTTACTAGCGCTTATTGCTTCATCAGGCGGGCTTGTCTCAGCCGGATTCTTTCATCCTGTTATTTTATTTTTAATGAACACGAGCGGTGTTTTCATTCAATATGTCGTTCTTCCGCTCATCTTTTTATCAGCGATATTGAGCATTGTCAGTACGCTGACCGAACAATACAAGGTCACCCAGCTTGCGCAGCTGTTAAGAAATGTGGCAATTGGCGGGCTTGCCGTTTTTTTGACCGTTTTTCTCGGCGTCATTTCCGTTCAGGGTGCATCTGCGGCGGTTACTGATGGAATCGCTCTTCGTACAGCCAAATTCATTACCGGAAACTTCATCCCTGTCCTAGGCAGAATGTTTACAGATGCGACGGATACCGTGATCAGCGCCTCTGTTTTACTTAAAAATACAGTTGGACTAGTTGGGGTCGCCATTTTGATTTCAATTGCCGCCTTCCCGGCGATTAAAGTACTTTCGTTAGCCCTTATATATAAGCTTGCTGCCGCGATCCTTCAGCCGTTAGGGGGCGGACCCATCATCAGCTGTCTTGATGTTATTTCAAAAAGTGTGCTGTATATATTTGCCGCACTTGCTGTTGTGTCGCTCATGTTCTTTTTAAGCATTACCGTCATCATTACTGCGGGTAATCTGACCATGATGATGAAGTAAGGAGGGGACACCTTTTGAGCTTTCTCACGGAATGGATCACAAGTATTATTCTCTTTATCTTATTTGCGATTGTCATTGATCTTCTGCTTCCCAATTCGAGCATGCAAAAGTATGCAAAAATGGTCGTCAGTCTGCTGCTCATCGTCGTAATGCTCAATCCGATTTTTGCTTTATTTCGAGCAGATCCTGACAAAATTTTTTCAGAATTGATGAAAGGGAAGGAAGAAGCGCAGTCAGAAGAAATAAAAAATCAGATGAATTTAGAAAAAAAAGAAATACAAGCCTCTCAGCGTGCATATATTTTAAAGCAAATGGCTGTCCAACTAGAAAAAAGCGCAAAGGAGCCACTGGAGAAGGAGAGCTATGAAATGAAACACGTAGAAGTGCTGGCTGATGAGGAGCATCTGGATCAGAATATGGAGGCGGATCAATTTCGCATCAAAGCAGTTCTTTCCCCGCTCACAGGTGATGCTGTAGAAACGGTGGCAAAGGTGGACATTGATCTCTCCAGGCAAAAGGAGGAAAGCGCTGAATCTTCTAGCAAAGAGATCACGAGGGTGAAAGAGACGCTGGCTGATGTTTGGAATACGAGTCCTGAGCACATCGCGCTGAACATTGAGGGAGGTGACGCAGCAGATCATGAATAACAAGGACTGGAAACAAAAGCTGAAATCATTCTTCCAGCCGCCTGAAAAAGGTGAAGGGAAACCCAAATTAACGAAGCACCATTACTTGCTGCTTGTATTCATTATCGGCGTATCTTTCATGTTAGTCAGTCAGATCTTGTCACCGCCATCAAGCAAACAACAAGCTGCGGTTCCTGCTGCTAAAAAAACATCCTCAGAAGAGCAGGAAGTATTCAAACCGGCATCCTCAGGTAAACCAAAGAATTCAATTGAGGACGTGGAGCAAGAATACGAAAACCAGCTGAAAGAAATTTTAGAGACCATCATCGGCGTTGAGGATGTATCCATCGTGGTCAATGTAGATGCAACGTCTTTAAAAGTGTTTGAAAAAAACAAATCCAATAAAAGTACAACGACCGAGGAAACAGATAAAGAAGGCGGCGTACGAAGTGTCACCGATCAAACAAAAGAAGAAGAAGTCGTCATCATCAAAAATGGCAATGAAGAAACACCAGTCGTTGTGCAAACGAAAAAACCAGAAATTCGAGGTGTCCTCGTTGTTGCTCAAGGAGTAGACAACGTTCAAATAAAGAAAACCATCATTGAAGCGGTTACACGAGTGCTTGATGTACCGAGCCATAGAGTGGCTGTTGCCCCTAAAAAAATCAAGGAGGATTCGGAATGATGTTAAAAAAACAAACGGTTTGGCTATTAACGATGCTAAGTTTAGTTGTCGTATTAAGTGTGTACTATATCATGTCTCCACAGGGTGAAAATGCAGTGACAGTAGAAGATACGAAATCTAAAGGGACTGAAGAGAAAAAGGTTGAAACAGAAAAAGGAACGGACAAAGGAATGGAAAAAGGCGCTGATAAGAAATCCACTGACAAAGAAACAAACGGCAAACAAGAGGATATCGAAACAAGCGGTGAAGAAGGAAAGGCTGTGTCAGAGCAGACAGACGATGAGCTTTTTACAACATACAGACTAGAGCTTGAAGATAAACGAAGCAAGCAGCGCGAAGAATACAACGAAATCGTCTCCAGTGACGATGCAACAGCGCAAGAAAAAAGTGAAGCATACGATCAAATGACAGCACTTAGTGAGGCAGAAGGAACTGAGCGTCAGCTTGAGACCTTGATCAAAACAAAAGGCTATAAAGATGCGCTCGTAAGTGCTGAAGGAGATAAAGTGAGCATCACGGTTCGTTCTGATAAAAAATCAAAGTCTCAAGCGGCCGATATTATTGATATGGTCACAAAAGAAATGAGAGGTCTTGATAACGTAGCTGTCACTTTTGAGCCCACTAATCAATAAAAAATGAACTGGCGCCCTTTGCCGAAAAGGGCGTTTTTTGATGCGGCTTGACGCCCCTTCCAAGGTGCTTTCGCGAGGCGCTTCGCCACAATAGTAGTTGAATTCATTGAAATCCTCCTGTAAGATGTGTATAGTACGTACTTTTAGTACTAGCCTATAATTAAAAGATAAATCCATACATAGGGGTGCAAATCCATGTTAAAAATTGAAGAAATTCATGAACTGATTAAATTAATTGACGACTCTACAATCGACGAATTTACGTACGAAAACGAAGGTGCGAAAATCAAACTGAAGAAAAATAAAGAAGTCGTTCAGCAAGTTGCGGCACAAGCACCAGTGGCTCCTGTCCAAGCAGCTCCGGCTCAACAAGCTCCTACAGCACAAGCTCCAGCTCAGACTGAAGCCCCTGCACAAGAGGCAACTGCGTCTGAAAATCTGCATAAAATCACATCCCCAATGGTTGGCACATTTTATGCTTCCTCTTCACCAGAAGCAGATCCATACGTGACAACAGGTTCTAAGGTGAAGGAAAATTCAGTTGTATGTATCGTTGAAGCGATGAAACTGTTTAATGAAATCGAAGCAGAAGTAAAAGGTGAAATCGTCGAAGTATTAGCTGAAAACGGTCAGCTTGTAGAATTCGGACAACCCCTCTTTCTAGTGAAAGCAGAGTAAGGAGTACGATCATGATTAAAAAGCTATTAATTGCAAACAGAGGAGAAATCGCAGTTAGAATTATCCGCGCTTGTAAAGAGCTTGGAATTGAAACTGTTGCGGTATTTTCTGAAGCGGATCGCGATGCGCTGCATGTACAAATGGCTGATGAAGCATATTGCATCGGACCAACTGCTTCTAAAGATAGTTATTTAAATGTCACGAATATCGTCAGCGTAGCAAAATTAACAGGAACAGATGCGATCCATCCAGGATACGGCTTTCTAGCAGAAAATGCAGACTTTGCAGAGCTTTGCGAGGAATGTAATGTGATCTTTGTTGGACCAACCGCGTCAGCGATTTCCAAAATGGGAACAAAAGATGTCGCGCGAGAAACAATGAAGAGTGCAGGCGTCCCGATCGTTCCTGGTTCTCAAGGAATTGTAAAAGATCTTGATGATGCTGTTTCAACAGCAGCTAGTATTGGGTATCCTGTCATTATTAAAGCAACTGCAGGCGGAGGCGGTAAAGGAATCCGTGTGGCTCGTACAGAAGAAGAGCTTATTAACGGAGTCACCATCACGCAGCAGGAAGCGGCGCAAAACTTTGGGAACCCTGGTGTCTATTTAGAAAAGTTCATTGAAGACTTTAGACATGTGGAAATCCAAGTGCTTGCAGATCAGCATGGCAATACGATTCATTTAGGAGAGCGTGACTGCTCGATCCAAAGAAGAATGCAAAAGCTTCTTGAAGAAACACCATCACCAGCACTGAATGCAGACATCCGTGAGCAAATGGGTGAAGCAGCCGTAAAAGCAGCAGAAGCTGTTGAATATACAGGTGCTGGAACAGTTGAATTCATTTATGATTATAATGAAGAGAAGTTCTACTTCATGGAAATGAATACTCGTATTCAAGTAGAGCATCCTGTGACAGAAATGGTCACAGGTGTAGACTTGATCAAAGAACAGATCAAGGTTGCATCAGGTGAGAAGCTTTCTCTTACACAAGAGGATGTCGTATATGAAGGCTGGGCGATCGAATGCCGTATCAATGCAGAGAACCCAGAGAAAAACTTCATGCCTTCAGCTGGTGAAATTAAAATGTATCTTCCGCCAGGCGGTTTAGGAGTACGTGTTGATTCTGCCGCTTATCCGGGCTATGTGATTCCGCCATATTATGACAGCATGATTGCAAAAGTGATCACATATGGTAAGACGAGAGAAGAAGCGATTGCGAAAATGAAACGTGCGCTTCAAGAATTCGTCATTGAAGGAGTCTACACAACGATTCCATTCCACCTTAGATTGCTCGAGCATGAAACATTTGTGAGTGGTAATTTTAATACGAAGTTTTTAGAAACATACCAAATCATGAAATAATCACAGCTTTCGGAGGTGAATGATCGTGTCAGAAAACAATTTGCTTGAAATGAACCTTGATGAAGATCAATTGGGAAAAGTGCAAATTGCACCAGAAGTGATTGAAGTCATTGCTGGGATCGCCGCTTCAGAAGTCGAAGGCATTGCCGAAATGCGCGGCAATTTCGCTGCTGATGTAGCAGAACGCTTTGGTAAGAAAAATCACCGTAAAGGTGTAAAAGTAGATGTCTCTGATGAAGGCATCACAATCGATGTGTATTGTGTGGTTGAATTTGGCCTATCCATTCCAAAGGTATCCACTGCTGTACAAGAAAATATCCGTCAAACCCTTTTAAACATGACTGCCTTAACGATTAATGAAATTAACATTCATGTCGTTGGCATTCAATTTGATACAAAAGCACCTGATGCTGAAGTAGATCAAGAAATGTAAAGAAGGGTTCAAGTGAAACCAAGGAGGCATTGCCTCTTTGGTTTTTTAAAGCCCATTTTTGGGTGATTTCCGAATATTGATAACGTCACGTGTTGATTGATTCGTTTTTCGTCACAGCTCGCATGGATCTTGGTGCGACCACGGTCAAAATATGTTATGATCTCTGTATGGCTTAACGACAAGCGGATAAAGTGGTTAAAGGAGTAAATAATGAAAAGAAGAACTGCAAGAGAAAAGGCGTTACAAACATTATTTCAAATTGATGTGAGCAATATTGATCCGAAAGAGGCCATTACACATGCGCTGGATGAACAAGAATCAGATCCTTTTTTCGAGGAACTGGTTTTCGGTGTGCTTGAACAAAAGGACAAGCTTGATGACATGATCTCACAGCATCTAGTGAATTGGAAACTCGATCGTATTGCAAACGTAGACAGAGCCATTTTAAGGCTGTCTGTGTACGAGATGGTGTATCAAGAAGACATCCCAGTTAGTGTCTCAATGAATGAAGCGATTGAACTTGCCAAATTATTCGGCGATGATAAAGCACCGAAATTTGTAAATGGTGTACTTTCGAACATTAAAAACGACCTAAAGCAGCAATAGGAGGATTCGACATGACAGCAACAATCATCGATGGGAAAGAAACAGCAAAAGAAAAGCGTGAACAATTAGCAAAAGAAGTAGAAGAGCTAAAACAAAAAGGAGTCACACCTGGTCTTGCCGTTATTCTAATCGGTGATGATCCGGCTTCACTTTCTTACGTACGCGGGAAGAAAAAAGCAGCAGAAGCAATGGGCATGCATTTCCAGCTTGATCATTTAGATGCTTCTTTAACAGAAGAAGAATTGCTTCAGCTGATTGATCAGTACAATGCGAACGATCAATTCCACGGGATTCTTGTTCAACTTCCACTGCCTAAACACATTTCTGAAAAAGCCGTTATTGAACGTATTTCACCTGAGAAAGATGTAGATGGTTTCCATCCATTAAATATCGGGAAAATGCTGCTTGGGGAAGATACATTCCTTCCTTGTACACCAGCAGGTATTGTTGAATTATTGAACAAAACGGGTGTCGATCTTTCTGGAAAAGAAGTGGTTGTTGTGGGGCGCAGCAATATTGTCGGCAAACCAGTTGGACAATTGCTGTTAAATGAAAACGCAACGGTTACTTACTGCCATTCAAGAACGGCAAATATTTCAGAACACACGTTAAAAGCGGACATTTTAGTTGTTGCCGTCGGTCGAGCAAACTTTATTAAAGCTGACCAAATCAAAGAAGGCGCAATTGTCATCGATGTAGGAGTCAATCGTTTGGATACTGGGAAGCTTGTTGGGGATGTTGATTTTGAAGGAGCAAAAGAAAAAGCTTCTTACATCACACCAGTCCCTGGCGGAGTCGGTCCAATGACGATTACGATGCTTGCACACAATACGGTTAAATCAGCAAAACGTACATTAGCATAAGCTTTATCCATTCATCCACCTGCATGATGCCGGTGGATGAATGTGCGTTTTTGAAGAGGAGGAATACGTCATGAGTGAAAAAGCCTTTGTGACGGTCACAGCCCTTACAAAATACATAAAAAGAAAATTTGATGTTGATCCGCATTTAGAAGATATTTGGATCAAAGGTGAGTTATCCAATGTGAAGATTCATTCAAGAGGTCATGTGTACTTCACCTTAAAAGACGAAAACGCACGCATGCAAGCTGTCATGTTCCAGCGTTCCGCAGCAAAGCTGCCTTTTTCACCAAAAAGCGGAATGAAAGTGTTTGTACGCGGCGGGATTCAAGTATATGAACCAAGCGGCAACTATCAATTATATGCAAAAGAAATGCAGCCTGATGGTGTTGGTGCTCTTCATCTCGCTTATGAAGAGCTGAAGAAAAAGCTGGCAAGTGAAGGCTTATTTGATGCGCGCTATAAAAAACCAATTCCTGAATATCCAGAGGTTGTTGGTGTCATTACATCCCCAACAGGAGCGGCTGTCCGGGATGTCATTACAACGATTAACCGGCGCTATCAGCAGGCGAAAATCATTGTGCTTCCTGCGCTTGTCCAAGGTGAAAATGCCACTCGTTCAATCGTTGAGAGGATCAAGGAAGCAAATGAAAAACAGCTCTGTGATGTCTTGATTGTCGGAAGAGGAGGCGGTTCGATCGAAGAACTTTGGGCCTTTAATGAAGAAGCTGTCGCAAGAGCAATCTTCGCATCAGACATTCCAATCATTTCTGCAGTGGGGCACGAAACGGACTTTACAATCAGTGATTTCACCGCAGACATGAGAGCACCCACACCAACAGGAGCAGCCGAGCTCGCTGTTCCAAGCACAGCCGATTTAATAGAACGAATCAAATCCATCGACATTCGGCTGACAAGGGCCGTGAAGAATCGAACATCACAAGCGAAAGACCGTCTTGTGGCGCTGCAATCCTCTTATGCTTTCCGTTTTCCAAAACGATTGCAGGAGCAAAAAGAGCAGCAATTCGATTTGGTCTTTGACCGTTTTCAAAAACAGCTGACGAGACAAATTGAACAAAAACGCAGTCAACTAGACCGCCAGACATACAGGCTGAAGCCGCTTCATCCAAAAGAACAGCTGCTTCAGGCGAAAAAACGCCATGCCAATGAAACAGAACAGCTCATCCGCAGCATGAATGTGCAAATGAAAACAATTCATTCGCAGTTCCAATCTGTTCTTGGTAAACTAAATGCATTAAATCCACTTCAAGTGATGGAAAGAGGCTACAGTTTAGCCTATAAAGACGATGAACTGATTAAAAGTGTGAACCAAGTTGATACGAAGGATCAGCTGGCTATCACCATGAAGGATGGACGTCTGATTTGTGAGGTTATTGAGAAGGAGGGGCAATCATCATGACAGAATCAAATAAACAAAAAGAAGAACAAATGACATTTGAAGAAGCGATGAAAGGTCTTGAGGAGATCGTTGGGAAGCTCGAAGAAGGAGATGTACCACTTGAGCAAGCCATTCATTATTTCCAAGAAGGGATGACACTTTCAAAGCTTTGTCATGAAAAATTACAGCACGTTGAAAAGCAGATGGATTTCATTTTAAAAGAGGACGGTGAACTGGCTCCTTTCTCAGTGAAGGAGGCAGATGCTGGTGACAAGTAATTTGCAGGATTTTTTAACAACACGAAAACAGGCCATTGAAGATTATTTATTTACATATGTTCAGGAATTGAAGATTCCAGAAGACCTCAAATCTTCGATGCTTTACTCTCTTAAAGCTGGAGGCAAAAGACTTCGTCCTGTTCTCGTTCTTGCTTTATTACATGCCTACGGCAAAAAAGAAGAAGATGGCATACCGGTTGGCTGTGCTGTAGAGATGATTCATACGTATTCATTGATACACGACGACCTTCCTTGCATGGACGATGATGACCTTCGCAGAGGAAAGCCGACCAACCATAAAGTATACGGGGAAGCAACAGCGGTTCTCGCTGGCGATGCTCTTTTAACAGAAAGCTTCCGTCTGATTACATCTCAGCTATCTAGCAGCGTCTCTCCTGACCAAAAACTCAAAATCGTAGATGAACTTGTGAAGTCAGCAGGTGCGCTAGGAATGGTTGGCGGGCAATTTGATGACATGGAAGCAGAGCAAAAACAAGTCCCGCTTGCAGAACTAGAATCCATTCACGCCCGGAAAACAGGAAAGCTTCTCACATTCAGCGTCACAGCAGGTGCCATGCTGGCAGGTGCATCAGATGACGAAATCGAAAAACTAAGAGAATTCAGCTATCATATCGGTATTGCTTTTCAAATCCGTGATGACATTTTAGATCTCGAAGGAAGCGAAGAAAAAATAGGAAAACGGGTCGGCTCTGATACAGCGAATGAAAAGTCGACATATCCTTCTTTATTAACGCTTTCAGGAGCAAAAGAAAAACTGCACGAGCACATCACACGTGCAAAAGAAATTGTCTCAAATCTTGAAATAGAGCAGCAATTGCTGCATGAGTTATGTGATCTGATCGCCTCAAGAGATCATTAAAAACAGCCTAGATTTGAGGGTCTTCGAGCAATTGTGGTAAACTGTAAACAGTTTATCATGATGAGACAACTCTTATTCCCGCTTGGTTTTCATAGGAATAAGGCATTATATATGTAGATAGAAATTTTGTTGAAAGCGAGTTGATCCTGATTGGATCTTTTATCAATAAAAAATCCAACGTTTCTAAAAGGAATGTCAATAGCAGAATTAGAGGAGCTTAGTGCTGACATTCGCATGTTTTTAATTGAGTCCTTGGCTAACTCTGGCGGGCATATCGGTCCGAATCTGGGTGTCGTTGAACTTACGGTTGCCCTTCATAAAGTATTTGACAGCCCGAAAGACAAATTCCTTTGGGATGTTGGACATCAGTCTTATGTTCACAAGCTGTTAACTGGGAGAGGGGCGGAGTTTGATACACTTCGTCAATATAAAGGACTTTGCGGATTTCCTAAACGAAACGAAAGCGAGCATGATGTATGGGAAACAGGTCACAGCTCAACGTCATTATCTGGCGCGATGGGTATGGCGGCGGCGCGTGATATTAAAGGAACAGATGAATATATCCTGCCAATTATCGGAGATGGTGCATTAACCGGAGGTATGGCGCTGGAAGCTCTGAATCATATCGGTGATGAAAAGAAAGATATGATCGTCATCTTAAACGATAATGAAATGAGTATTGCACCAAACGTCGGTGCGATTCACACAATGCTTGGCAGACTGCGCACAGCAGGCAAATACCAATGGGTAAAGGACGAGCTCGAATATTTATTCAAGCGGATCCCAGCTGTAGGCGGAAAGGTTGCTGCCACAGCAGAGCGTATTAAAGACAGCCTCAAGTATTTACTTGTGTCTGGTATGTTCTTTGAGGAAATGGGATTCACTTACTTAGGTCCTGTCGATGGACATTCTTATGAAGATCTTTTTGAAAACCTTGAATATGCAAAGAAAACAAAAGGTCCTGTCCTGCTGCATGTCATCACGAAAAAAGGAAAAGGCTATCAGCCGGCAGAATCCGATAAAATTGGGACTTGGCATGGTACAGGTCCATACAAAATTGATACAGGTGACTTTGTAAAACCAGCAGCAGCTGCCCCGTCATGGAGTGGTCTTGTCAGTGAAACAGTCAGAAAGCTTGCGCGTAAAGATGAGCGAATTGTGGCCATCACACCTGCGATGCCTGTTGGCTCAAAACTTGAAGGCTTTGCAAAGGAATTTCCAGAGCGAATGTTTGATGTAGGAATTGCTGAGCAGCATGCAGCTACAATGGCAGCTGGGCTTGCGACGCAGGATATGAAGCCATTTTTAGCGATCTATTCAACGTTCCTGCAAAGAGCTTATGATCAAGTGCTGCATGATATTTGCCGCCAGAACCTCAATGTATTTATCGGGATTGACCGTGCGGGTCTTGTCGGTGCAGATGGAGAAACGCATCAAGGTGTGTTTGATATTGCCTTCATGCGTCATATGCCGAATATGGTGCTCATGATGCCGAAGGATGAAAATGAAGGTCAGCACATGGTCAATACAGCCATTCAGTATGATGAAGGTCCTATTGCCATGCGTTTCCCGCGCGGAAATGGTCTTGGCGTGAAAATGGATGAACAGCTGAAAACCATTCCGATTGGGTCTTGGGAGGTTCTTCGTCCAGGGAAGGATGCCGTCATCTTAACATTCGGTACGACGATTAAAATGGCGCTACAAGCAGCTGAGGAACTTCAAAAAGAAGGAAAATCAATACGTGTCGTCAACGCCCGGTTTATTAAGCCGCTTGATGAAGCGATGCTAAATGACATTCTTTCTGAAGGGATTCCGATTTTAACGATTGAAGAAGCTGTGCTACAAGGCGGATTTGGAAGCAGTGTATTAGAATATGTACACGACAAGAAAGCATCACATATTAAAGTAGAACGGATGGGTATCCCAGATCAATTTATTGAGCATGGAAGTGTTGATGCCCTGCTTGAAGAAATTGGTCTGACGAAAGCACAGGTTGCTGAGACTTTACGTGGCCTGCTTCCCGCAGCACCAAGAAAAGGAATTGGATCATGACATCAAAGAAAGAACGACTTGACGTTTTATTAGTCGAACAAGGACTAATGGAAACAAGAGAGAAAGCAAAGCGTGCCATCATGGCAGGAATCGTTTACTCAAATGAAAACCGTTTGGATAAACCAGGAGAGAAAATTGCTCGTGATACTCCGCTCACAGTGAAGGGGAATCCTCTCAAATACGTAAGCCGAGGCGGGTTAAAGCTCGAAAAAGCGCTCAAAGAATTTGACCTGACAGTTGAAGGGAAATTGCTGATTGATATTGGCTCATCTACAGGCGGATTTACGGATTGTGCTCTTCAAAATGGAGCGGTCAAATCATATGCTGTAGATGTTGGCTACAATCAGCTTGCGTGGAAATTAAGGCAGGATGACAGGGTGATCGTCATGGAGCGCACCAATTTCCGCCATTCCGTCCCAGCTGATTTTACTGAAGGATTGCCAGAAGTGGCTTCAATTGATGTATCTTTTATTTCACTTAAACTCATTCTGCCAGCTTTAAAGCATATTCTTGTTCCGGGTGGTGACTGTATTGCACTCGTCAAGCCTCAATTTGAAGCGGGCAGAGAGCTTGTTGGGAAAAAAGGCATCGTGCGCGAGCCGTCTGTCCACCTCGGTGTACTAGAAGAAATGAATCAATTTGCTGCTAAAGAAGGCTATGATGTAAACGATGTTTCATTTTCGCCTATCACTGGTGGAGACGGAAATATTGAATTTCTGCTTCATTTAGTGCTTCATCCTGATCAAGAGGAGAATACGGCGCTTCCGGTTTCAGAACTTGAGAAGGTCGTGAAGGAAGCCCATTCTGTATTGAAAGAAAAGAAAAGCAGCCCTGAGCCGGCTGACACATGAGATGATTGATACAAAAGGAATAATAGCTCGCTATTATTCCTTTTCAGATTGTTGACAAAGGGTTAAAATGATCTTTATTTTAGCCCTTTGTCTTCTTTTCAGCGTGATAGAAAACCTTTG
>NZ_LKIC01000012.1:0-265794 GCF_001482475.1 Bacillus sp. G1(2015b)
AGTTATCCCAGTCTTACAGGCAGGTTACCCACGTGTTACTCACCCGTCCGCCGCTAACATCCGGGAGCAAGCTCCCTTCTGTCCGCTCGACTTGCATGTATTAGGCACGCCGCCAGCGTTCGTCCTGAGCCAGGATCAAACTCTCCGAGGTATGCAGGATGCATATCACACATGCGTTGCTACACGATGTAGCGAACTTAGCATGTGATCATTTCCTGCCTCGTCAGCGTTTGACTGACTACCTATGAAGTATCATAGGATTTTTTTATAAAAACTCGAATTAACAGGTACGTTTTGTCTTGTTTAGTTTTCAAAGATCATCTCCGCCGTCTCTCAGAGGCGACTTTATTAATATAACATTCTATCAAGATAAAGTCAACAACTTTTTTCTTAATGTTATTTATCAACCGCGCTGTTTCAGCGGCGAATACAAATATAACACCTTTTGAGAGAAGAAACAAGTATTTTTTCTAAATAATTTATTTTTCCTTATCTCTTCCTATATATCGATACAAATGCTGCTCATCTCGGGAATTGTCTATTGTTGATCCTGCAGGTCTTTAGTATATTTATAATAGATTGAAACTAAATAACCGCAGGGGGAGCTTTGTGCTGAGAGTGAACATTCGTTGTTCTGACCCTTTGAACCTGTCAGTTAATACTGAAGTAGGAATGTGGAATCACTTGGATACATATGGTGTATTCAAATCGATATGTTTTTCTATGAATAACATACTCATCCTTACACGGTCTCTCCTTGCTCAATTCATGAAAAAGGAGATTTTTTTATGCAGCAATCAAATCAATTGGTACGACTGATGGAAATCGCGATTATGACTTCACTTGCACTTGTATTAGATTACTTATCAGGTCTCTTTTTAAGAATGCCGAATGGCGGATCTCTTGCTCTGATTATGATTCCCGTTATTCTCATGTCTATTAGATGGGGGATATCTACCGGATTTATCATCGGTGTGTTAATCGCAGGTCTTCAGCTGATGAATAGCCCGATCATCGCTACACCTGTTCAAGGATTCCTCGATTACTTCGTTGCATCTGTTGTCATTTCTTTAAGCGGCTTGTTTTCTGGATTGATCAAAAAAGCCATTCAGGATCAAAAGCGAAAGCAGCAATTTTTCTATATTACCTTAGCTGTTTTTGTTGCTAGTTTCTTCAGGCTGCTGACGTTCTTTATTTCTGGCGTCGTTTTCTTTTCTCAATATGCACCGAAAGGAACACCAGGATGGGTCTACTCCTTAATTTATAACAGCACATATATGGTTCCTTCATTTATTATTTGCAGTATTGTTCTTTGTATACTCATTCCAAGTGCATCCCGTTTGGTTTTTCCTCATCAAAAATAACCGGCTGATGACAGCTGGTTATTTTTTTATGCATAATTT
Source organism: Bacillus sp. G1(2015b) (assembly GCF_001482475.1). NCBI lineage: Bacteria > Bacillati > Bacillota > Bacilli > Caryophanales > Bacillaceae > Bacillus > Bacillus sp. G1(2015b). The sequence goes on from NZ_LKIC01000012.1 coordinate 1,404, forward strand.
GCTGCTCTATGGAATCTATTAATAATAGAAGATTTCATGCTGGAGGTACGACAATGAGCCCTTACTCCATTATGCTTTGCTGTTATATTCTCAGTCTTGCTTATTTTTTGGCAGGCTTCTATGAAGCTTTAAAAATAGCAGGCGTGAAAGGAAAAGTAGAAGCTTCACCGTTTATTTCTTACATGTTGCTTGCTGTACTTTTCACTTTTTTCTCTCATTATTACTGGAAGCTGACGATTTAATTCGTTTTACATGGTTATTCAATCTAGACAACTCCCATCCATACCCTATTTCATTATGGTTCTCGCCAGCCAGCTCGAACTGGCTGGTAACGACAAAACTAGGTTGAAGCTTTTGATAAAATTGTTTCGCCGAATTTTGTTCAAACACCCATAGCAGCATATTCTGATAACCCTTTTCTATTAAATATTCCACTCCTTTTTCCATTAGAGCAATACCCGCCCCTGATTTCTGTTTCTGTTGGAATAAATAGATGGCATATAGCTCTCCATCATATGTAGAATAACGTTCGTCACGTTGTTTTCCGAAAGAAGCAAAACCAAAAACGCCATCCTCATCTTCCGCGACAAACGTGCCTTTAAGCGGCCTTCTTCTCCAGCTCTCTTCCCGATCTTCAATGGTTAAACCATCTAAATACTCCTGCGAAATAATCCCTTGATAAGTCGTCTGCCAGCTTTTCACATGAATCTCGGCGATTTTCGGAATATCTTGATGTACAGCATGTCTCACCTTCATCCGCTCCACTCCTTTTAGCTTTTTCCACCTTATCTTCATTATGATAAATTTCTATTACATAGAATTCAATGACTAGCGTTTTGTCAGCACATCTTTCAATGGTTAAATCTTCTTCTATAAAAAAGTGACACCTTCTGGTGGAAGGTGTCTTTTGATTTTATTGTTCTATTTGATCATCAGCTTTTTCGATTTTTCTTGGTTGTTTGATTTCATTTGTCAGTTCTTGAATGCTTTGCTTCACATTGCCTTTGCCAGAAAAGTTCTCAATAATTTCTTTTACATCAATTCCAGAGGATGCTTTCAGACTCTCTTGAAGACTAGACATGAGATTTGTGGCATAGCCTGTAACTTTATTGGCACCGCTGCCTTCACCGTTACCGCCTGTATCCACAACAGTAATTTTATCAATGTTAGAAAGTGGTGCAGATACTTGCTTCGCATATTCAGGAAGCATTTTGACAATCATATCAAGGATCGCTGCCTGACCATACTGTTCGAATGCTTCCGCAATTTTCTCTTTCGCTTCGGCTTCTGCAAGTCCTTTTAGTCTAATGACTTCTGCTTCTGTTTCCCCTTTCGCACGATCCGCTTCCGCTTTGGCAAGCCCGTCAATACGAACTTTCTCAGCTTCTGCTTTTGCCATTGCTTCAATGCTATATTTCTTCGCATCTGCTTCAGCAAGACGTTTCGCTTTTTCTGCCGCAGCCGACTGCTCAACAGCATAACGGTCCGCATCTGCTTTCTTTTTCACTTCAGAATCGTATTGACGTTCACGACGCTGAATCTCTTTTTCTTCTAATTCAATTTGTTTCTGACGCTCTATGATTTTGACTTGCATTTCTTGTTCAGTTACGTGCTGACGGTTACGAGCTGTTTCTAGATCGTACGCTTGGTCAGCACTTGCTTTCGCTGTATCCTGTTCACGTCTGAATTCTGCTCTTTTCAGTTCATTAATCTTTTCTGCTTCAGCGATTTCAGTAGCGCGCTCAAGCTCAGATTTCTTCGCATCTTTATCTGCCTCGGCACGTTTGATCCGTGTTTCTTTATCTGCTTCAGCTGTTGCAATATCTGCATCGCGTTTTACTTGGGCAATTCTTGGTTTACCTAGAGATTCTAAGTAGCCATTTTTATCACGAACATCTTTGATCGTAAACGAGACAATGACTAGACCCATTTTCGCTAAATCTTGAGAAGCAACGCGTTGTACTTCTTGTGAGAATTTCTCTCTGTTTTTATAAATCTCTTCGACTGTCATTGACCCTAAGATGGAACGAAGGTGACCTTCTAATACTTCTCTCGCTTCGTTTTCACGATCTTCTTTTGTTTTACCTAAAAATTGCTCTGCAGCAGTAGCAATTTCTTCAATCGATCCACCAATTTTTATGATGGCCGTTCCATCCGCCATGACCGGTACACCTTGTTCGGTATAGACTTCAGGCGTTGAAACATCTAGCTTGCTAGATAGTAAGCTGAGCGGCTCTGCTTGTTGAAAGACTGGAAGGACAAAGGTACCGCCGCCTCTTACAATCTTAATCTTGTTTCCACCTTCGTCCACGTGGACATTTTTACTTCCTAGATAACTTCCTGTCACGATTAATGCTTCATCTGGACCTGCTGTCCGATATTTAGAAACAAATACACCAATAAGTGCAATAAGAATGACAAGCACAATTCCAATGATCACTAAAATAGTTGTTCCTGGCATAGCATTCCCTCCTAGATTTCTTCATTTGGTATAACAGATAAGACGCCTTTGTTCACTTCGACAACTAGCACACGGGTTCCATATGGAATCTCCTCTTGGTCGAAACTGACAGCTGGCTTTGAGATTTTCCCGCTGTTACTGATTAACAGCACTTCTCCAAACCCGTCTTTTGGAACAGATACAATGATCTCCCCAGTTCTTCCTTTTAAATCGGCCTCCGTATAAGAGAGAGATTCTTCAGCAGAGGAAAGCGGGACTAATACAAATACATTCAAACAGGTCACAAGGATCACTGCGAGGATGGCAGATAATACTGCGCCAAGTCCACTTCCTACAATTGCTGTTTTTTCAGAGATAAACCCTCCAGCCGAGAAAAAGGTAAGAAATGCGAGGATCAATGTTGGTTGAAGGAATGGAACAGGGATCGCTTCAAACCATCCATCAAATACATCGCCGAAAAAGACGAAAACAAGTGTCAGGATTCCTGATATCATCAATATGTATAAATACAGCGTCTGAAGAGGCAGCCCAAACACATCCATCTTCCTCACCCTTTCTTCATGAAATGAACATCTGTTGTTTCATTTAGATCATACTCACCTCCAATGTATTCCTTGTAACAGGTAATACGAACCACTTTTGTAAAGGTTTCATATTTCATCACAATTCTTCAAAGGGATTTTCGGATAGCTCAAGAATGATTGTCATGTACCCTTATGTTAAAATTTGATCTTGAGGTGATGAAGAAAATGAGTTTATTACATGAAGCAAGACAAGAATTGTGGCACGAGCTGCAAGGTTTGAGCGAAGAACAATTGAACCAAAAATTATCTGATGATACTTGGAGTATTCAAGAGGTAGCAGATCATTTAAAGAAAATGGACCTAGTTGCAGCAAAACATCTAGCTGCTGAGGGGAAAAAAGCACCGATCAAAGAATATGAACCAAAGCCGGTGGAAATGGCAGAGGATCGTTCGAAAAAAGCCACTGCGCCTAGTATTGTTGCGCCTGAGCACAAGCATGTGACACCTACACATTTAAAGGATGAGCTCGATACAGCTCGTGAGCAGCTCAATCAAATTTTATCAACATTTACTGAGGAAGATTTCAAACGCGTCATTGCACACCCTGTGTTTAAAGAGCTATCCCTTAAGCAATATCTTGATTTTATCGGCGCACATGAAAAACGCCATATTCATCAAATCAAAGAAATTAAAGAACAACTATAAAACATAAAAAGGACTCCCTTTAGGGAGCCTTTTTTCATTGTTACACTGTTTTAGGTGTTAACTCAAAGCAGCGCGCATAAATCCATTTGTACGCTTTTTCGTTTAGATCTCTTGGGTTTCCAACTGTTTGCGGATCTTTCATCGCTTCTTTAGATAAACGGTCAATCATATCTTTTGATACACCTTGTTCTTCTAATGAAGGAATTTCTAAATCTTCTACTAGATCATACATCCAGTTCACGGCTGCTTTGGCTGCTTCCTCTGTTGTCATTCTGCTTGTATCAACCCCAAACGCTTGCGCAATTCGTGCGAATTTTTCCGGATACCCTTTCCAGTTATATTCCATCACTGGTCCCATCATCGCTGCAACACACTGACCGTGCGCGACAGGAATAATGCCTCCGAGTGTTTGGCTCATCGCATGTGCAGCGCCAGCTGATTCACTTCCATAAGAAAGCCCGGCAAGCATCGCAGCTTGTGCCATTCCATATCTGGCTTCCAAGTCCTCACCATCAGCAAAGGCACGGCGAATATAATGAGCTGCATATTCAATGGCCATGAGTGCTACCGCATCTGTAATCGGCTGAGCAAATTTCATCGTATAGCATTCAATCGCGTGAGCAAGCGCGTCAATTCCAGTCATTGCTGTCACATGAGGCGGCATGGATACATGAAGCTCTGGGTCAATCACTGTAAGATGAGCTGCAATAAGAGGACCACCTGTATTGAATTTGAATTCTCTTTCTTCATCAGTAATGACTGCCCATTGCGTCACTTCTGAACCTGTACCAGCTGTTGTCGGAATAGTGGTTAAAGGCGGGATTCTGTTTTCAAGCGGTTTTTTCCCCTCTGCCGCTTCGTAATCAAGAACTGAGCCTTCATGAGTCGCCTCTACTCCAATTGCCTTTGCTGTATCCATTGAGCTGCCGCCGCCTACTGCGACTAATCCATTACAGCCTTCTTTTTCATATAAAGCAGATCCTTCGTTCACTAGACGGACTGGCGGATTTGGCTCTACTTTATTAAATAGAACAACATCAATTTGCGCTTCTTTTAATGAAGCAATTACGGGGTCCACCACGCCCGCTTGATAAATGCCGGGGTCTGTTACAAGCAATACCTTTGAAACGCCGTATGCTTTTACTTCTTCCCCGACATGTTTCACTGCACCAATGCCGTGTTTGATGACAGTCGGAATTTCAAATGTATGGAATTTCTGCATGCTTTCAATTTTCATATTTAGTGTCATATAGAATCTCCTCCAAATGCGTAATTTTTATTTAAACCAATGAACTGCTTCAGGTTTTGTATTTCGATATAAATGCTTCAGCTCGGTATATTCCTCAAGTCCCGTGCGTCCTAATTCACGCCCAATGCCTGATTGCTTGTAGCCACCCCACGGTGCTTGAGCAAAATAAGGATGGAAATCATTGATCCAAACCGTGCCTAATCTTAATTGCCGAGCCACTCTTTCGGCTTTGCTGATATCAGAAGACCACACAGCTCCTGCTAATCCATAAATCGTATCATTTGCCAGCTTGATGACTTCTTCCTCTGTATGGAAGGATTCGACTGTCAGGACAGGTCCAAAGACTTCTTCTTGCACAATCCGCATATCTGACGTGCAGCCTGAGAAAATGGTCGGCAAGTAGAAGAACCCATTTTGCAGCTCCTCTGCGTCAGGTCTTTTTCCACCTGTCTCTAACTTAGCGCCTTCTTCTAAACCGAAGCTGACGTATTTTTCTACTTTTTCTCGATGCTCAGCTGAGATGAGCGGCCCGCTCTGGGTGTCTTCATCAAAGCCGTTGCCTAGCTTGATTTTTTTCGTACGCTTCACCAGTTCTTCTAAAAATTCATCATGAATGGATTCTTCCACCAGCAAACGTGACCCTGCTGAACACACTTGCCCTGCATGGAAAAACACAGCATTCATTGCCTGGTCAACCGCTACGTCTAAATCAGCATCTTGAAACACAATATTTGGATTCTTTCCGCCAAGCTCAAGGGCTATTTTTTTCACATTACCGCTGGCTCCCTGCATAATTTTCTTCCCTGTATCAATACCGCCTGTAAATGAAATCAGATCTACTTGATCATTCACAGCAAGCTCATCTCCAACCGTTGCCCCAGGTCCAAGCACTAGATTTGCAACGCCTGCCGGAACGCCCGCTTCTTCCATGAGTTTAAATACTTTTATCGTGGTGAGTGGTGTGATTTCACTTGGCTTTAGAACGATTGTATTTCCCGCCGCAAGAGCCGGCGCGATTTTCCAGCTTGCTTGAAGCAATGGATAGTTCCAAGGAGTGATTTGTCCGCATACACCGACAGGCTCTCTGATTAATTCACTTTTCGAGTTTGGAATTGGCGATGCAATGATTTCCCCGCCATCTTTATCAGCCAATCCTGCGTAATATTGGAACACGTTTGCAATATCATCCATATCTGCCTTACTTTCCTCTAAAGTTTTGCCTGTATCAAGTGATTCCAATTTGGCTAGTTCATCAAGATCACGTCTAATCAATTCAGCTATCTTAAACACAATATTTCCTCTTTCAAGTCCAGGCATGTTTGCCCATTCCCCTTGATCGAAGGCTTTTCTCGCTGCTTTAATGGCTAGCTGCGCGTCATTTCTAGATCCTTCGCTGACTGTCGCGATCACTTCTTGATTGAACGGATTGATAATATCCCGTGTGTCGCTACTTTTAGCGCCAACCCATTGTCCGTCTATAAATAGTGTTTGACTCATAGAAGGAACCTCCTCTGATTCTTTTTGATAAGTTTGTTAAATAAAAATTTAACGTTTTGAATATAATTAACTTATCATGTTCAAATTTTTCTGTCAAAGGGGAGATATGCTTCATTTATTTTGACTTTTTGTATTCTTTCGTTAACATATAGTCCATAAAGATTTTTTTGAACGGATTGAATTCTCTTAATAGAAAGCAGGGACAAAATGAAAAAGCAGGAACAGCCGCAAGCAGAAGATCGTATTTTAGCTGCTAAAGATCTAGTCATTGATTCCATAGCTGAAACGATGGATCTCTATGGCATTACACGAAGTGCAGGTATTCTATATGGGACGATGTATTTAAATGAGGAAATGACACTGGATGAAATGCGTGAAGAGCTGCAAATGAGTAAGCCGAGTATGAGTACAGGTGTGAAAAAGCTGCAAGACATGAATATTGTCAAAAAAACGTTTCACCGGGGCCGAAGAAAACACAGCTTTGTTGCTGAAAAAGACTTTTTTAAGTTTTTCACTAACTTTTTTCCGCAAAAATGGGAACGAGAGGTCGAGGTCAATTTAACAGCAATTGAAGAAGCGCAAGAGCAGCTTCAAGAGGTGGCGCATGATGATCAGCTGGAGGAACATGTAAGAGAGGAAGCGCAGCAGCTCATTGAGCAGCTTGAGAGCTCAAAAGCCTATTATGACTGGTTGAGACGATTAGCCCATTCTGTTCATTCTGGCGAAATCTTTGACTATATTCCAATTGAGCAGAAGGAAAAATAGGCGATGTGTTTACGTTTTACAGCTTGAATTTCACAGGAGGATTGATTATAATAAATTATGTCGTCATACCTCGGGGCATTAGCTCAGCTGGGAGAGCGCTACGCTGGCAGCGTAGAGGTCAGCGGTTCGATCCCGCTATGCTCCATACGAAAAACCATTCTTGAGAAATCAAGGATGGTTTTTTTATGTACATATCTCTTATGCTTGTTCTTTGTTTTTTCGTATTCTTAATAAATTTATGATGCGGTATGTAATCACAGAAAGATAAGTTAGGATGAGAATGATTGTATAGGACACAGGAAAATCGCTCGTCATTCCGTGATAAATGAAATAGATGAGTAACGCTGACAGCATGATGATTTGGAACAGTTCTTTTTTCATTTTTCTCTCCTCTCATGATAGTGATTTGGTTGATTATATCACACATGATGTCATTTTTTGTTAGCTATCAGCAAGGAAGCATTTCCTCACTTGCTGATAGCACTTTTTATAGATCGTCACTTCTTCAGCAATTGTTCGATTTTGTTCTTCGTCTTCGGTCCGTAAATTCCGTCTGCCGCTAAGCCGTTCATGAGCTGAAACCGCTTGACTGCATTCGCTGTTTTCGGTCCATAATAACCGTCAATCCCGTTGTTTTTTGCCCCTTTGTCTGGGTAAAAATAGAGGGATGATAAGGCTTTTTGCACAGCAGTGACTTGAGGACCTTTTGTTAAGGGCTTGGTTACTTTTAAAATGCCAGATGGCAGGTTTGACGATTTCTGTTTGGAAACGGGTGCTTTGTGGCTCAAGCTTTCTGCCTGAACTGGTTTTCTTGTGCTTTTGCTGCCGGTATGCGCTGTGGCTATGCCAGCTTTAAACTGATCCCATCGTCCGAGAAGTTTCCTTGGACACTCTTTCCCGCTCCAATGTTTATGAGGCACTACATTTGATAAAGGAATCCCCAAATCTCCTATCAGCTTGCGAATGAGCCATTGGGCATTTTCGACTGCTTGTTCAAAGTTACCGTCTGCATTTTCACAAATTTCAATTCCAATTGACTTCATATTGCCGGTGCCTCTGCCATCCCCTGCATGCCAGCCGTTTTCGTTTAACGGTAAATGCTGATAAATCACCTGATCATCAACAGTGTAATGCCAACTGACACCGGTACTTGAACGTGCAACAAACGCTGCATGACTGGCCGCATTAGCACCTTTTGCACTATTTGACGTATTATGCACTGTAATATAGAGCGGCTTCATCGTGTTTCCTGGTCTGTTGCGATGTTGTTTTGGGATCAATGCTTGAATGATTTTCACCATGTCGTTTCTCCTTCAAGTATTATTTTGTTAGCCCTCTTTGTTTCAGAGCATCTTTTTGTAATTGTCCTTTGTAGGTCACATAATTGTTTTTAAACCAAGCGATAACCGCTGTGACCATAGTAAAAATTGTAGAACCTGCCACATAAAGTGCCTCACCTGCGGTTTGTACTTGCTCCTCACTAATCGGCAGCACCGTCTGTCCAAACATGATAAGCGTTTGATTGATCAGAGCAATAAAAAGAAGCACTGTGCGAATCACAGTGCCTTTGTCGAATGTTTTCATGATTTTTCCTCCTATTTTAAATTTCGTTCTATTTTGTCGAGTTTGTCGATCACGACGTCATACTTTTCACTAAACTTGGCTAGTACATCATTTTGCGCCTCGATTTGCTCATTGAGCTTGTTTTCTCGTTCCTTTGTTGTGTTTAATACGTAAAACAGCACCCAACAAAACAACACCGCAAACGGTCCTTGTGTCATTAAATATTGAGTTAAATCCATTTCCACTGCACTCACCTACTCCCTCACTTTGCGCGTCTTTAAAGAAGGCAAAATAAAAACGCCTATTCAGCGTTTGTTGGATATTCTTCTTTTGTTATTTCTTTGTATTGTTCCGGCGTAATCTTCTCGAAACGAACAAATTTTGCTACATCTTCATTTTCATAACACTTCCATTGATAGAACAATGAAATACTACGGAACCAATCCAATTAAATGACCCCCTTTTCATTCAGCAACATGATAAGTTCTGATATTGTTTTTGATTGTTCTTCTACTCTCTTTTCTGACTCTGACAGCTGCTGAAGCAGATCAGCATTTTGCTGTTTTAATAGATCAATTTCTGATGGTGGCAGCGGTTTTGGCTGCAAGCTATCAATGTATTCCTGTGTTGCCGACTCATACCATGCTCTTTTCGTTTCATTGTATTTACCTTTGTACAAACCATCTTGAGGTCTTACATCTGTATATCCTTTTGGGATGTCTGCATCCTCTTCAATTTCTATTTCTTCCCCTGGAAGGTAATTAAATTTTTCGTCGTATTTATATATCCAGTTCATTTCATCCCTCCTGTGCCGCCATGAATTTAAAGCCGAAAGTAATAAATTCATTTGGGTTTGTTGAATTGGAGACACTTTGTATATACACATTACCATCAGTATCAATATGTGTTCTGTGTGTTTGTGGTGTTGAACCAGCACCAATACTAGATGCTACCCCTATGAAATGCATTCCCTGTATAGGACGATAACCACTTGGCAATGTAAAAACAGGTACTTCAAAACCGATAGTCCCCCCTGTAATAGAACCAATTAACTCTACCTCTCCAAATGGATTCTTATAAAATTGCACTTTTTGAGTGCCGTATTGTTTCCATCCGTTTATTATTGTTGTCGGGGACTTCCATTCTATTTGCTCTGCGCTGGTTAACAAACGTTCCCATTTTGACCATACGCTATTTACAACTGTTTTTCGCCATGTTCGGCCGAGATTATCAAAAGCAATAATAGAACCGTAGTTTCCTGCACTATTACATACCCAAACCCCTCGTAAAGCAACACCTGGTCCGTTAATAGCTGATGTGTCTGAGGTGAAATGAACAAAACCTTTATAACGAGGTAGTATGTCATGAAAATCAACAGAATTGATTATGTGAAATTTTCCAAAACCATCTGGATTGGTAATAGGAAATGCTTGAATAGCATTTAAATCTTTAACTGTGAGCTGCCTTTCCCATTCAGTCCATGTATAGTCAGTCTTCCTGATTCTATAAAAAGAGTTCAGACCATTGACTGCATCATAGATAGCTTGTAGCAGGGTATTCCCATAACTGATAACAATCATAAACGCCCTTTTGATCTCTTTTGGACCATTTAGACCTGCATTATAAACGAGATACATTCCTGTTTCCGTAATTTCGTTATAGTCGGTGGTCTCACCTATACTTTTATAAAAGGGTTGACCATTATCCCTTGTTATTTTATGAAGCTGACTGTTGTTCCATTTATCTTTTTCAGCTGCTGTCGGAATCTGAGTCCAAGTGATAGATAAATGGCTAGAATTATAGTAGAAGTAATATGCATTGCCTGATGTATCTATCACAAAACCTGTTCCAATGTTATTTTGTCCCACTGTCTGTATCCCTCTAATGGCGAATTGTGAAGGGCTATCCTCTATTCCACTGGGTGCATAAAATGTACATGTCCCTTTGTCTTTAATTGAGTCAAAGATTTTTGAGCCGGCAGGAATATTTAAAAGTTGTACTCCATTATCTCCTGTAATTTTATACAGCTGCGACTCATTCCATTTCTTTTTTTCTACTTCTGAAGAGTGTTGGCTAGAATCACCGATATGAAGAGTTAATTGTTCTGATATACCAGTGTCGTTATAAAGCAATGTTTTCAACATATCGTTGAATAGATCAGCATGAGCTTTATCACTCGTTTCAAAAGAACGAGGAGTTTTTATATCCAATGTGTTCTCTCCTTTCATCAACTTCATAAATTGTTTCAATGAGATTGAGGATAAGTTATGATTTAATGGTTTCGCCGGAATCACCTATTTACGGTAAAAAAATAAAGCCATTAGGCTTCGTATTTGTCTCCTGTTATGTCTTGATAGTCATCTGCCGAGATCCAGCCGATGCTTACATAAAATGCAATGTCCTCTGGGCCGTAACACTGCCAGTCCCAAAATTGTTTGATGTCTGCTACAGTTGGAAACATCATTCTGAAGTCCCCCCTTTCTGCATAGCCAATAGCTGCGTTAGTTGTTTTGATAATAAAGCATTTTGTTTCTTTAAAAGTTCTATATCACTTGGTGGGAGAGGGGCTGGTTTTAAGCTATCTATATACTCCTGTGTCGCTGATTCATACCATTGTTGTTTTTCCACATCAAAAGCTGCTTTATAAAAAGAAGGATTATTGGGTGGAGCAATTGCTGTGCATTGATCTGGAATGACATAATTACCTTCATCATCCCTTTCGAACACTTCGATAGGTCTGACCAATTCATTTTGATGATTGTATTCATAGGCTTGTATCATCTTTATCACTTCCTTAATTTAATGGAACGACTGTGTCTAAATAGTAGCCAGTTACTGCACTGTTATTCACTGCATGTAAACCGGTTAGCTTTAGCTCTATTGTCTTATTTACTGTCTTATATAGATATAATTTACTATGACCCGTTGTACCTGATACTGGAACTGATACTACTAGACCTTTATCTGGTAAGCTCGTAATTGGAATCTTTCCACAGATAACTTCTCTGTTGGCTACTAGGTGACCTCTAAGCAATAATAAGTTTCCCCATTTAGCATACTGAACCGGTCTGTCTCCAATAGAGGCGCCATTGTCTAATGTGACATTTAGCCACTGAACATTTTCAAAATCAGCATCAGTCACTATTTTTTTCCACCCCTTGAAAACACCGTCAGTATGAACAGTACCAAACCAATGAGTGTTGTCATAACTTCTAATGATATGAATGGTCTTTCTACCATTTACAGTTTCTAAGATATCGATATTAAACCAAGAAGAATCATTATCGACAGGCATATTTAAAACATTAGATCCAACAGCAAAGTAAAATCCGGATGGCAGCGTTAAAATATCAGTACCTATTGGCATTGAAAGTCTTAATCCCTTTGAGTTTAATAGGTTATGGTCATTGAGACGCTTCCAACCGCTCCACTCTTGTTGGGTACCCGTTACATCAGTTGTTGAACGGTTAATATAGACATCTCCTGTATTGTTTGCTCCGATGACCCAGCCATAGGTATTTTCACTAAAGACAGACAAAGCCCTCATGGAACTTCTTGTCGGAAGATCTGGATGTGCTTCATGGATGTACCATGAGTGAACTCCCGGCAATTTTATCAATTTATCTAAAATACTAGGATCATCTGCATTAATTCTTTCAAAAGCTTTTCCATCATCAGCAGTGATTTTAGATAATTGTCCTGCATCCCATTTGTTTTTTTCATTTTGAGTCGGCATTTGCACCCAGTTGATTCCAATGTCTTTCACATGATAGGAAAAACAAAATGAGTTGCCTGATGTGTCAATTGCAATTCCTACACCAATATTGTTTTGTCCTACAAGCTGGAAGCCTCTTAATGCAGCGTTCCCAATAGCAGGAGAATCAACTACTCCTGAACCTCCTGGGGCATAGAATGAGCAAGCACCTAGCGCTTTAATCTCCTCATAGATACTGCCACCAGCAGGGATATTAATCAATTGGGACCCGTTATCATTTGTCAGTTTATATAGCTGGGATTCATTCCATTTCTTCTTTTCTGAACCAGAGACGTGAGGGTTTGTATCTTCTGCATGATGATGAATTTGAGCTAATAGTTCTGTATCATTTTCAATCAAGGTCTGCATCATCTTATTAAATAAATCTGCATGCGCTTTGTCATTTATCTCAAAAGAACGCGGTGTTTTTAAAACCATATTTCTCCCCCTTATAAAGTTTTAAAATGATTTCAACTCTTTTATGTCATGTAATATCTGTGTCATTTGTTTGGTTAAAAAGGCATTTTGCTCCTTTAATATTTCAAGATCATTAGGTAATGGTTTTGTTTTTAGGCTATCGATATATTCTTGCGTAGCTGTTTCCTCCCATTTCTGTTCTTTAGGATTAAATTTTGCAATATACGATTCAACAGGAGGAGGTACATCAGTAAAACCTTCAGGAATTTTTTCATGTTCATTGATGAGTTTCTCTTCACCAGGCACATAAATCAATTGATCATTATATTTATAAATCCACATTTTAGTTCCTCCTATAATGTACTGAATTTGATTAAAAACGTAATGAATTCTGTAGGATTGGCAGAGTTAGAGGATAATTGTACACATACTCTTCCGTCGTTTGTAATAAATGTCCGATGATATTGTGGTACCCCAGATGTACCAAGACTTGAAGCAACCCCCAAATAATAAACAGAATGTTTCGGGCGGTATCCCTCTGGAAGGACAAAAACAGGAATTTCACCTAAGGCCCCATCTCTAACAGCACCATTTATCTCCACTTCTCCCAAAGCATTTTTACCAAAACGAATAGGTAGCGCACTTGAACTATATTCTTTCCATCCGTTTAAAAGCCTTGGAGTGGTCCATATAATTTGTTGATCTGCCTCACTCAAATTACGTCTCCAGCCTTGCCAGCCTAAATTTAGATCAAGGTAATTCGTATACATGTTGTTTTTGTTATCAATAGCAATGACCCATCCATAAGTTCCTATATTATTACTATCAGACGAAGTAAAATGATAAAATCCTCTGGCAGATGACTCAGAAGGATTATCTTTTGCACCAGCCACGGAATAAAAAGTGCCGAATGTTTTACCAGTTTCAGATATTTTATCAAGAAGACTATCTGCTGCATCTACAGATACACGAACACCACCTGTGTCATTAGTAATTTTAATTAATTGACTTCCATTCCATTTGTTTAAATCGTTTATACTCGGAAGAGGTGTCCAAGTAATAGTTGTATGCCCATGATTGTAGTAAAAGCTGTATGCCTTCCCTGCTATATCTACCGCAAAGCCTGCCCCTATGTTATTTTGGCCTACTATCTGCATACCTCTTAGTGATATATTTGACGATGATGGAGAATCTTCTACTCCAGGAGCTGCGTAAAATGTACATGTTCCTTTATCCTTAATTGCATCAAATATTTTTGAATCTGCTGAGACATTGATAAGCTGCATACCATTATCTGCAGTTATTTTATAGATTTGCGAGTCATTCCATTTTTTCTTTTCTTCTTCAGATGCATGTAAGTTCATATCTTGAGTGTGACTCGTAAGCTGTTCTAACAGTCCATTGTCGTTTTCAAGCAAGGTTTGAACCATTTCATTGAATAAATCAGCATGAGCTTTGTCACTAGTTTCAAATGTTTTCGGTGAATTTATTTCCATTAAAATCCCTCCATTAATAAATATCATCAATCTCAAAAACGAATTCGATGTCGCCATCTTTTTGTTTGTCTGTCATGGTGCGGATGGCGGTGAATTTGCCGTCTTCGTCGACAAGTGCTAGTTCGTTGATCACTTCTCCTGCCAGTTCTCCTTCGGCGATCGTGCAGGTGTAGCGGATTTTTGCTGGCTCCATGAAGGTAAATGAATCAATATTTTTTTGGACTAGTTCTTTTTTGAGTTTTTGTTCCGTGCCGTCTAGTGAGATCGGTTTTCCATCCTTCGTTCCCCCATTTCCAAATGCCATTTTGACGACTTTTGTGAGTTTTGTTCCTTCTGCTCTTGCCTTTGCCATTTGTTGACGTGCATACAGTGTTGTTACGGTTAATTGATCAGCCATTGTGATCCTCCTTATAAATCTATTTTTTTAGAAGTTGCTGCTAGCATTTTTGATCCGTCCAGCGGAACAGATCCATCAAGAATCCAGTAATGGTCCTTGATTAGTAAGCTTCCACCCTGCTCAGTTTGGACATGTACTGGCAGACGGAATGTCATCTTCTTTTTGGTTTGATGCTGAAGCTGATTTTTTGTGCGTAAAGTCAATGCCGCTCCTTGCTTCGTTTCATGTACCGCTCCAGTCATGACATAGTTCATGCGCTGTGCTGTTTCTGACTGATGTTGAAGCCGCAGTCTCATGTTTAATGAATGCCGAAAACGAGCAGGCACATCCGTTGTACCTCGTGTTCCACTGAGATAAAACGTACCATTTAAGACAAATTCACCATTGAGTAAAATCGGGATATGATCGAAAAAACCCACCCTGCTGCGCAGTGTGAGCCTCACGTGATGATCATTTTTTTCATGTACGTCGGTATGATGAAAAGCCGTGAACGTATAAGCCAAGTGAGCAGGCTTTAACGTTTCAAGAATTTCTACAATATATCTCGTGTTTTGCAGATCATCTAGATTCACACGTAAGGCGAAGTGATAACGATTGGTTGTGAGACGGATGACAGCACTTGGATTTTTGAGAAAGCGATTCACTGATTTCTCTAATGAAAGATACGTGATTGGCGGAATATTTGACATCATATTGAGTAAGCGTGCCCTACGCAGTTCAATTGAATCATCTGATTCCCGCTGCACCTTCAGCATCCTTTCCCATCTATTCAATCCCCATGTCGCTGTTAAAGGAAAGAACTGATCCGTTAAATCAAAAATGGATTCGTCCAATTGCTCAAATTCCGGTGCCTCTGTCTTGAGCAGGTGATCCACTTCATAAATTTCTGTAAAATATGGCGGCAAATAGTTTTTCATTTCATCCTGTTTGCTCAATAACCTTCACCTGCCTAAGACGCGGAATCTCAATGTCCTGTAATACTAAGTTTTTCGACTCTCCATTCAATAACACATCTGCATAATCTGACACACTTTCTGAATGATACAAAATATCATTTAAGGCGGACATTCGAATGGTACTCTTTTCAAATGCGATGGATTTCAACAACGTCTTGACCTTTTCTTCTATTTCTTTCTGAGCTCCTTCAAGTGTCCAGTCCATTTGAAGTTCGACAGCCACTTCTATGTCGATATCCAGCCATTTGGCGCTTTCAACGGTTGCTTTTGAACCGATAGGCGCTTGTCCTTCTCCTTCACCTGGCACTGGGTCGATATATTCCTGTACCCTTTTGACAAGAAGGTCTGATGCAACATCTAGATTGCCATCTGTGATGACAATTTTGACCGTCCCTTCTCCGTTCCAAAGCGGGAACACTTTCGCTCTGCCAACACCGGCCACTTCCTCAGCCCATTTTTTATAATGCGCCCTGTTGGCACTGACAGCCTCTCGCCTCGCACGTATTAAATATCGATCGTATAATGAAGCGTCATCTTCCTCCTCTTGACCAGGTATTACCAGTTCTTTCATCGTAATCGATTCAAGTCCTGGAATTGTATCAAGTGACAGCAGCGGCTGATCTGTTAATTGAACATTGCCTGCTTTACCAGGTGTCTCACATTCTAGCGTGCCATCCTTCGAATATTGGAAATAAACGTCTTCAATAAAAAAACGTGAGCCATCTGGAATATTGATATTCTCTGGCTGAATGGCCGCTGACCAAACCGCTTTAGTGGCTGGTTTTCTTTCAATTCCTACTTCAGCAGCCCGTCGATCTAGAAACTCTCCTTGTGCTGTATCTGCAAAGACCAGCTCGAACACTTGATCAAGCCAAATATAGGACTGTGCCAATTCAGCAGCAGCAGGTGCCAAGGCATTCCAAATCACACTGTTTTCTCTTTTATCTATGTCATCTGGCAGTCTGTCCATCATTCTTTCCATCAATGCTTCATACGTCTGTTCCTCAAACATCGCCCTCCATCACCTCCTCTATTTCTAATGTTCCCTCATCTGTGACAATAGCTAATTTGACATGAAACGAGTCATTTTGCTTTGTGACCTCTAACTCTTCAATATGATCAATCCGCTCGTCAACGAGCAGTGCCTCCTCTAGCAGCCTTGGAATCTCCATTTCTTTGTATTCATCCGTGGCTTCTGTATCCGTCAACAGCTCCTGAATTTCAGTGCCAATGTCGTGACTGTAGATAGGATGTGCATACCGCTCTGTCCTAAGTGTCATATAAATAAATTGCCGGATTGCTTCAATACCTGAAATGGTTTCGCCTGTCAGTCTGCCTGTTTCAAAATCTATTCGATACGTCGTCGAGGTTTCGACCTCTTCGTCTTCTTCTATTTCCTCGATTTCTTCCTCTGGTGAAAGTGCCACGTTCATCACCTCCCTTACAATTTGTCGATGATGTAAAAGGACTGCCCTCCTGCCATTGCAAGCACCATAATACTGTCTCCTCTTTTCAGCTCATCATCCTCACCCTTATTTAAGCGCTTCGGCCAAATCAGTAATTCTTCTGGAATGATCAGCTTATGATTTTCATTTAATCGAATGCTCAGCGGGGAAACTGCCGTGACTTCTCCAATGACAAGATCGATTGGAGATTCTGCGTCTACTGCATTCACTGCCAATCGTTTAATCGCTTCACTTAATCTCACGCTTGATCACCCTTTGGCATTGAATTTTTCTCAACAACATCAATGGTCATGGTGTGTTTCACCCCACTGAATTCATGTTTGTCTTGATCGATCCAGTAAGTTTTTTTTACGTTAATTTCAGGAATTTTCAAATAGATTGGGAGACCGCTTTGCAGCTCAGGAATTCCTAGCGCTTGGATGCTTTTGACTTCTTGTTTGACGCCTTTTTTCTCTGCCAGCCGTACTTTGGCTCTTTTTTGCAGCTGCGGCTGGTTAATTTGCCCCGTGACTGTCTCAACATGCTGTAAAATACCGTATTTATTCTGACCGGCTTTATCCTGTTCAATCACAACAATCTCTGATTTACTGCCTTTTTTCTTATTTTTCCCCTGTTCATCAGCAGACGTACGCATCTTGACACGAGTGGCTGTCTCTTCAATTGAGGTGCTGTATTGATAGCTGATGAGATTGATGCCTGATTCAATGACCCATACATTCTCTGGATCAGGCCAGGCTCTCAGCCCCATCTTGCCTTTAGCAGAATAGATTTGATAGTTTCTGCCAGTCTGCCGCTTCGTTTCTTTCAATGCTTTCAATATCATGTCATACAGGCTCGTATCATTTTTAAAGACTAGTGATTTGATGACATGTCCTGTATTGGCAATAGAAGTCATTGGAATTTGAAAGTCAGCTCCAATCCGCCTTAAGATTTGATCTGCTCTTTGATTTGAAAAAACATAGACATCTTGGTTTTTCACCAAATATTGAAGCATATCGTATGCGGTAAAGGTCATCTTCCCTTCAACAGGTGTCCGGGAAAAAACGATGCCTCTAAAAAGCTCTTTTCCTTTCCATTTAAAAAGAACCGTGTCCCCTTCCGAGACACGGTAATAAGTTTGACTGCCTTGCTTTGTGATAATATTTGCCTGAATTGAGCGAGGGGCTTGATACCTTTGCCCCTGAAGTGTCACACTCTCTGTGACAAGCTCATACATGGTGCCGCTTCTGATGGCAAAAAGCTCGATCAATGCCAGCCCCCCCTATTGTGGTATTTTTAACCTTTGTCCAGGGAAAATCCAATGCCCCGGCTGCTTAATATTACGTCTGCTACGTTTAATCATCGCTAATTTATTGGCATTCCAAATACGCCGCCATTTTGTACTGTCGCCATAAAACCTGCCAGAAATGGCCCATAGCGTATCCCCTTTTTTGACGGTGTACATTTTTGGTGGTGTTTTTGAAGGCCGTTTCTTTTTCGTTTGTTTTGCTTTTTTCTTTCGTTTGATTTTCCTAGGCGATGCAGTTTTATATTCCTTTAACTCGATCGTAAATTCACGATCTCCAATATCATATGACCCTTCCTTGTGGGTGAAGCTTTCAATGCTGCACGTCATGTTGATTTTTGTCCCAGTTACAATCAATCGCACGGATTTCTTAGAACGCATCATTCGTTCAATTTTCGCAATTGCATTCTCTGGTGATGGAATGCCTTTATATTCAGCAATCGGCGAATATTTCTTAGGAAATAATGAGGTGAATGATACTTGTTTCGCCGATGGTACGTCAATAAAAGTCAGTTCTCCAAAAGAGGCAACCTTCACTGTTTCATTTTGTACGTTATTTGTGATTTCGAGTTCGGATGGAAGGACAGGGAATCGCAACTTGTCCTTTCCTTGGGAAATCCACAATTGATATACTGATTTACCCATCGATCACGACCCCCTTCGTTCCTGTATGAAGCTCTACTTCCAGTTCATCTACAAGCATTTGTTTAATTTTTTCGACTAGCGATTGCTGATCTTGTCCATTATGGAAATGCTGATCGCCATTGAATTGAATTGTAATTTGTTTATTACCTGACGATGTTGTACTACCAGCAGACTGAGCTGAGGTGACTTGCTGCATCTGTGCTTCTGGTAAAGGAGCAGATGCATTTGATGGATCATATACTTGCATCCCAAGCGCCTTGGCTGCCTGCGTCAATAAATACCTTCCTCGAATGCCTCTTTCTTCTGGAATAATCCATTCACGTTTGTTTCCTTCACCAACTCTAGCAACCTGCTCCTGAGTAATCAGTCCGCCATTTGCGTAGCCTTTATAAGGACCGCCTCTTCTCATACTTCGTAATCCCGGCGTGTTGAAGACTGTTCCATATCTGCCCTTAATGTAGTTAATGGCTGCTACGGCATTATGAATCGGATTCCAAATGTCATTCATGCCCTTGCCTTTATTGGCGTTAAACGTCGTTCCAATGGTTTGCATTAAGCCTTTAGAAGGTGTTCCCTTTTTGGCGTTGGAATCCCATAAGTTGATCGCTCTCGGATTTCCACGTGACTCATGCTGCGCGATGGTCATCAGACCTGGAAGCCAGCTCATAGATGTGCCAGTTGCCATGATAGCCGCCATGAGCCATTGTTTAATATTAAGCCCTGAAGCTCCCATACCGCTGAAGGCACCAATTAATGAACCAGCTTGATTTTCAGCAAACTTTTTCACATCAACTGAGTCGAGCCCTTTGACGACACCAATTGATGCAAATTTCCCAAGACTCATCATGACGCGTGAAGGGGAATGAATGTCTAATTCCTCTCTAAACGCCTGTTCTACTTTCTTCGCCATTTCTTTGGCCGCTTGCGTGACTTCGCTTCCTTTGGAACGCATGCCGTTATTAAAGGCGTCAATCATTCCTGAACCCCAGCCTGGTGATTCTTGTTTTGCTTGCAGGAATGGTTGTTTGATGTGTTGATCTACGTATTGGCTCGTGCCAATTGATGTGGCATTTTGGCCTGCTGCAAAACCACTAACCGTTCCAGAACCCCAAGTTGGTGATGCAGTCATGACTTGTTGGTATGGTGTTTTTACACGACTTTGCAAGAAGTTGGCTGTACCTGTTGGTGTCATCTGCTGACCATTTGCAAAGGCTGAAACCGTTTGTTGACCATACTTTCCTGAGTCTGATGTCAATTGACCAAAAGGCTGCTGAATATTCTTTTGTTTCCATTGATCAAGAGAGATTACTTTACGGTTTAACCCTTGTTCAAAATCGTTATTAAATTGCTCACCAATGCTGGAGGCTTGAATGTCCCCAGTCATCGAGACCGATCCGTCTATTGAACCGACAGAAGATGATGAAGCTACTGCTGTAGGAGCTGGGGAGCTTGACACTGAATTTCCTGCCGCTCCGCTTGGTACAACAGACATTCCAAGTTGAGAAGCGGCCTGTGCCAGCAGCATCTTTCCGCGTCCTCGGTTATTTTGAGTTGGAATAACAAATTCGTTACCTGCTTCACCGATCCATGATAAGGTTGGCTGGGTGATATAGCCGCCTGTGGCTTTTTTATCAGGGGTTCCAAAGACATGTTTCAAAACAAAATCAATACCACCGCCAGCCTTATCAAAAATCTTTTTGACCCAGCCAAACGCTTTAGAAAACCCATCACCAATAGCTTCTGCTACTTTTACAATCGGCTTTTGAATGTTGTCCTCAAACCATTTGGATAATCCATCCCATATATCTGTCACGACTTTATACGCTTCTTCAAACTTTTTACCGAAACTGTCTTTAATGGTTCCTACCGTATCTACAAGTGGATTCCACACATTTTCCATAAACCATGTCGATACAACCCCAAAGATTGATTGTATCTTTTGCCATGCATTTGATAATGCTGTCCAAATCCCTGTAGCGACTGTAACAACTGTGCTGCTTAGCGGCGTCCAAACGTTCTCGATAAACCACCCTGCAACTGTACTGAATGTTTCTTGGATCCATGTCCAGGCATTGACTAGGCTTGACCAGATGGTCGTTGCTACCGTAACGACTGTGCTGCTTAACGGTGTCCAGACATTTTCAATAAACCACCCTGCGACTGTACTGAATGTTTCTTGAATCCACGTCCAGGCATTGACTAGGCTTGACCAGATGGTCGTTGCTACCGTAACGACTGTACCGCTTAACGGTGTCCAGACGTTTTCAATAAACCACCCTGCAACTGTACTGAATGTTTCTTGAATCCACGTCCAGGCATTGACTAAACTCGACCAGATGGATGATGCTACTGTGACAACCGTGCTGCTTAATGGTGTCCAGACATTTTCTGTGAACCAAGTCGCAACTGTTGACCAAACTTCAACAATTTGGTCTTTGATTTCAATGGCTTTTTGGCCAATCTTTTCAAATCCGCCGCCATCAAACCATTTTCCGATCGTTTCACCGATAGATTCGCCGCCCATACTACCAGCGATGCCGCCTACAAGACCACCGATGGCTGTACCTACTCCTGGAACTACGCTTCCAATAGCTGCACCTGCTGCTGCACCTGCCATCCCGCCGGCGATACCGCCTCCAGTCGTACCGATCTTTTCACCAGCATTCTCTTTTTTCATACCGATTAAATTTGTTGCACTAAGTAAACCTCCTAGAATAGGTACTTTCTTTAATAATTTACCGCTCCCTTTACTGATATTTTTCACCGCATCCCCTAGTCCACTTAACCCCTTGCCACCTTTCATTAGACCCGTAAGGCCACCAACTGAAGCTGCGATACCCGCACCTTTCTTTAGTCCACTAGGGATTTTTCCAAATAACTTACCTGCATTTGTTTTCAGTTTCCCTAATTTACTTGGAGGCCTTCTATTCATTTCGGTTCTTGATGTGGCATTTGGATTTGTTGATCGTCTCGGTGAACGGCCATTTCTCGCTTTAGTAGATCCTCGGCTGCTTATACCTCTTGCACAACAAGGGCAACAACTACTGCGAAACAAACCTTTTCCACCTCGTGGCTTAGGCTGCGTTTTAGGAGCCGAATTAGATGGTGTTGATGTTGGTGCAGTTGTCGGAGCTGTTGTTGGCGCTGTTGTTGGCGCTGTTGTTGGTGCCGGAGTGGTACTGTTGTTTTCACTTGATTGATCACTTGTACCAAAGAGGCGATCTAATCCAGTCTTCACCCATTGATCTAGTTTTTTTTCAGGATTAAATTTAATCTTCTCTTTAATTCTTCCGATCACATCTTGTTTGTACTCTTCCATTTTATTTTCAACCCAAGGAAGTGCTTTTTCATCCCAAAACTTTCTAGGACTCAATTTTTCCTTCACTTTGTCTGCAACGTCACCTGCATATTTTTGAATTTCATTTAATCCTTTATTGGCAAAGTTCTGTAGCAAACTCTGTTTAGGTTCATCCGTTTTAGCTGATGGACTAGCAGCCTCAGGCTCTTTTTTTATGGTTTTTTCTTTCACAACAGACTCTGCCTGATCTCGTTTTTTTAGCTTACTTTTTGCATTGTCTTGAACAGACACTCTGATTTCGTGTTTGGACATCGTCAAGCTTTTGAGTGTCTTTTTGATTCGTTGAATTGCTGCGGTGGCTTGGTCAACCATGTTTAATCTCATATAGTACGTTCTGTTGATGAGCTGAAGGATTGATTTTTTGATTGATGATATTTTACCTGACAATTGATCGTTCAATTTAAACGTCATCATCATGGGACTTGTCCCCACTTGTTTCAAACGATCTATGCTGGTTTTAATGACATCCAGTCCCTTTGCTTGAATGGATATGACCATATGATTCGGTAACATATTTAACTGATTTTTTAATAATTTTAGATCACGATAGATTCCCTGATCCAGTGTCATGGAAACAGCTGAAATTTTCCGGAGAGATAAAGTGAGATTTCTCAGCTTCTTTTCATCCATTTCTAGGCTTATTTTCACCGGTTTTCTAAATGGTTTGAGCTGCTTCTCAAACGTCTGAAACCGTTTTTGAATGCGTAATAGCTTTTTCGACACCCGGTCTTCTAATTCAAATCGTGCTGTAAGTTTCGCCATTTACTTACCTCCTTTCTTTGCTTCTTTTTCTAGCATGTCTAGTTTGTAGCTGATCAGTCCGAAAAGGAATGCTTTGAATGGTCTTGGTGATTCGTATAAATCAAGGAGTTCAGATGGGGAGTAGTGAAGTTCGTGCATCGCGTAATATAAAAACACGGCTTCTTTATCCCCATCTTTTATTAGTTTTTTGCTGCTTCTTCTAAATCTTCAATTTCATCTTCGAATCCGTTGATTTCGATTGCTTTGTTTAACCAGTTCGCATATTCACCGCCAACTGACAGGACACGTTTTGCTACTTCAACTGGATCTTGTGTGCTGTAGGCTTCTCTTAATTCCTTTGAACGGAAATCTGGGTAAATCGTCGATTCAATTGCAATACGTGCGTAGAAGCGCTGGCTGTCTAAGTCTTTCACACGTCCTCTGCCTTTGACATTTTTGAAGGTTGTGTTTTCTTTTTCCAGTTCATCAATACGTTCAGTTGTAATAGCTTTAAAGACAAAAGGAATGACATTCCCTTTTTTATCAACAAAACGCTTAGAAATCGGTACTTTGACTTCTTCCGCTTCTACTGTTTGTCCTGGCATAAAAAATGAAAGATCAAATGTTTGTTTTTCACTCATGTTTAAAAACTCCCTTTGTTATGTTTTTTTGAATGCAAAAAAGCACATCCATTTTTTGAATGTGCTTTCCAATCTTTTCATGTATAATTTTAATTGTACAATTGAATGGCTTGCTCAAGGGCGTCTGGCTCATCCCCGATAGGAAGGGGGTGATGCATATGTCAACATTTGAAGCGATTTCCCTCATGTTTTTATTCGGGATGTTTATCCTTACTTTGTTGACGTATATAAACAAAAAATAGACTCCCCTTGAGCTTTGGACGGTTGAAGGGGAAGTCTATCCTAAAAACTATCTAAATTGATTAGCCAGCCCCTTTGAGGGCCTCATTGTACATTGCCGGGATGTTAGAGCATCCTAGCTTTTTTTATTGTATGCAAATGGCTTTGCATGTAAACATATTTTAATGAATCGAATACAAGACGTTGCCAGACGAAATTTAGACGGCTGTATTACAACTGCATTATAGCATATTCAGTTTTTATTTTGCTAATTAATTAGCTGATTTCCTCCACTTTTCTTAGAAAGTATTCTTCAGCTTCTCAGGAAGATCAAAGTCTTCAAACGTGAAAGGAACTTCTTCTTCAAGCGCCTCTGAATCAACATCCAATCCAGCGATTTTAGCTGAATCAAAGTTGACATCAAATAATGTCACACGCTCAGTGCCACGGCCTGATGATTTATCGTCAATGACAGCTTGAAGAGTGAAATATGGATCTTCTCCTTTTTTCACGTAATTGAGCATCAATTGAACGAAACGAGATGTAACTTTATAAAAGGTTGCCGTTCCTGTTCCGTTTGCTCCCGTTGTTTTATGGCCAGTCATTCGGCGGCCCATGACGTTCACTTCTGATTTGTTTTTCTCCACGTTTGCTTCGAAGGTTTTGATAAATGCAAGCTCCTCACCTTCTAAGAAAAGACGACCTTCTTTACCTGAAATTGTATTTTGTGCTTTAAAAGCCATCTTACTTCACCTCCACATTGAAATAGAATTTTTCTGCTGCATCTACTGGTTGAACCGCTAAATCGATGATAAATCCATCACGATCTTCATTGAGGCCGATCACGATATCTGTTTCTGAATTAAAGCCTGTAATGCCGCTGCCATCTTGAAGCTGTGTGAGATACTGGGTAATCAGTGTTTTCACAAGCTGCACACCATCATCTGATGCTGGAATGTCATTGCCATTGGCTTTGCGTAATTTAATCAGATTTTTTAATTCGAATGTTAAATCATTGTTGATCGCATCAAGCACACGAATGATTTTGTTTTTCGCCATTTGCTGGTTCTTTTCAGCTGTGAAGCTTGTCAAGGAGTTAATATCTTTTTCAACACTCACCGTGCGATCTCTCGCATCAAAGGTGAAAATGAACTCCCCTTGTGATAATCGGTATTCTACTTGATCATTGTCAAGGCGTTCTAATGTATCGACTGCTCCTTCGTATTCCACAAAGGTGAGTGACTGATTGAAGTTTGCTCCGGCACTTGCACCTGCGACCCATGCTGTTGTTTGAGCAGGAGTTAGTTCTGTTCCATCTTCGAGTACAACACCGCTTGTCACATTGATGATTCCTTCTTGGTCAGCTGCATAATTCGCCACAACCCCTTGCACCTTACGTCCTTGCTTATCACGTAAACGTTCGATAAATGAAGCGAAGGTTGCTTTTAATTGCTCACTATTATCGACTGGAAGGGCAATGACATCGAAGTATTCTGTTTCTGCTGCTTCTAGGAAAGCTGTATAATCTGCAACACTTGCCACGCCGTTTTTCCCGCCGCTTAGTGCCACACCAGCTGTGATGACTGCTTCACCTTCACCAGAAAATTGAACGTACTTGTTTTTCACAAGATCTTTGACATCAGTGATAACCTGTTTGTCCACAATATCTGTTCCCAGATAAGTGATAACATCGCGCTTTGTGCTATCCAGTACATTTTCTGCCACTTGTACTGTGATCTCATTTCCTTTTAGGCCGCCATAATTTGCTGTGACCACAAAGTTTTCAGCAATTTCAGCTTTGGCCGGCTCCCCTTCATTTAAGCGGTAAAGCAAGACCGTTTGCGCTTTTTTCTTTGCTTCACGGAAAAGAAGAAGTGACTTATCATCAATGTTAAGTCCAACCTTCTTATTTAAGTCTTCCATATTGGAAACGGAAATAAAGGTTTTTGGTTCTCCCCAGCTCATCACAAGAGGAAGTGCCACCGTACCTCGGTCGCCTAAAGTAATTCGCTGCTCTGCTGTTGTTTTAAAATTAAAGTAAATGCCAGGACGCTTTTTCTCTGTACCTGGTGTAAAAGTGCCTCCGTTCATTCTTTAAACCTCCTTGGACAAAAAAGCATCAATGTGCTTTTTCGCTTCTGTTTTTGTAATTGGTTGATCTTTGATATAAAAAAGAGCCCCTTCAAGGATTTCTGGTTTGACCCCAAAAAGATCCTTGCTGTGCTCCTTTAAGGCTTCAAATGAAAAGCCAAATTCTTTTTCTTCGCCGGCTGTTTGAGCGGGCTGTGCATTTTTAGTCTTGCTCACGTTTGATCACTCCATCTGAAAAGTTGATATCTTCAAGGCTTGCCTGTTTGTCTCGGTTGTACCAATAGCTGCTATCCCATGTCAGGACAATCGCTGCTACGCCTTGATCTATCATTCTTGTTTCCACTCTTTTTATGCGGACATAATCATCAAGCACCTCTCCGTCTTCACTCATCATCTGAATGATTTGACGATCAGCAAGCAATGCATCAACGATTGTTTCTGCCGCATCATGTGCTTTTTCTGTATCAATATGAAAGACTTTCACTTGCAGCGAATAAGATTTCATAAAGGTAGAAACCGTATCTGGACCACTGATCACTGTCACAGGCGGCACATAAACGGATGGCACTTGAAAGCGTTCTGGCAAAAGACGATCATACATTGTCACAGGAAAGTGTGTGTAGATATAATGCATGATTGCCCCGACTTCTTGATTCATTCCATCACCTCCCAAAATGTCGATCGAACCAGCTTTGCAGCTTTCGATCCAGCGACTGTTCAAACATTTGCTCATAGAGCATGACAGCATGATCCCAGTAGCCATTACCTTCAATCCATTGAGAGGCAAGCATCATTCCTGTACTTGCATTCGGATCATATTCAAAGCGGCTGCCAGTCCATCTGCCAGGCACCCATCTTCGCTCTCCACTTGAAGAAGTGGCATGTCCGTCATTGACATAGGAGGCATATTCAAGCTGCGTTCCCACTTCAAGTGTGAGACCGCCCTTTGAAAGGAAAAAATGATTCTCCTTGTCGCCTTGTGTAAAGGATTTTAGAAGCCGTCCTGTATCAACAGCATTCTCCTTGATTAATTCATCCTGAATGATGTCTAAAAACTGTAGGCCCATGTCCTCCAGCCAATCTTGGTATTCTGTCTTTAAGCCGCCATCACACGCTGTCTGCAGTTGTGAAATCAGCCGTCCAAGTCCATCAATTTTCATAGATTTTCCTTCCTGACTGCCATCACTTCGATGTGATGATTTTTCACTTTTTTAGGTTGCTGTAATTTGAGTGACACGCCATTCCACACCATTTTGTCATGCAAGCGAATATCACTTCCTAAAGGAAAATGGACAAGATAGGATTGATAAATGACTGTATTCGGCTCTTCTTGCACAAGTGACTGGTTCTTTTCTATGACATAACAAGCTAGATCGGTCAGGCTGGGAGCGTCGGGATAGGAAAGTGTCATTTGTAAATCATCAGCTGGAATGCCAAATTTTCCGCGGGCAGACTCCTTATGTTCAAGGTGAAAAAGATCACAGCGATCTGTTAATAGAGATTGATAGCTCATAATGATCTCACCTTTAGTTTGGCACTTCCGGCAGTTAATGTTGGTTCAATGTAATCTACTAGCAGGGCATATACATAGGGTCTGCCTTTCACTTGATCAGCTGCCTTTGCATATGAATAATCGCCCATTTTCTCTGACGTAAAGCCTTTCATCATAGATTCGTCATCATTCAGCATGGCAAAATATTGAGCCATTTTTAATAATGCGATTCTTGCTTTTTCAGGGAGAGGCTGATATTTTTCGCTTGAGAAATCGTGACCTACGATCTGAAATACCGCAGCTTCTGCTTCGATAATATCTGCTGTCAGTCTTTCTACAGATCGATTTTTCACACGATCAAATACAGAATAGGCCTGCAGTTCTTCAGCAGAAATGATCATGGTCTGCCGTCACCTACTCTTTCACTTTCATCACTTTTGCTACAGCATCCTCTTCCTCAAATTTGCTGTCTAGCTTCGCTGTGAGGACAATAATAAATTTACGGCTGCGAATATCTTTTTCTACTTCAATTCGAATATTTCGAGAGAAACCTACGATAATATTTTTAGGATGTGTCAGCAAAATATCTGATACGTCTGTTCCCGCTTCGTCATATGGCTGCATATTGGCAAGACCTTTGACCGGCACACCGAATGCAGAAGAAAGGCCGCCTTGAATGGCCGCATCTCCAAGGCCCGTCTGACGGTTTGCTACTTGATCCTTCCATTCAACTTCTAAGCTTGGGGATGTGTAGAAACGGAAATCCTGAGGAACACGTAAATATTTTGACGGCATCGCTTTATAAGCTTGCTTAAACATTTGGCGGCTGATTTCCGCTCCATTTGCATCTACGATATGAGATACTGCTTGTTTTCTCACGCCATCCATTTGAGCTAGAAATGGATCTGCTGAAGTCGTATCGCCATTGACGATGAGCTCTTCAATGTCAACCGCTGCTCGTTCAGCGAGCATTTGCATAATCGTCTGCTGAATGCCGTCTTTCTCAATATTGTTTTCAATGCTGTCGTAGGTCATGTGTATCTCTGCGATAACCTCTTTCGCATTTAGCTGGACAGTGCTTGTCGCTGGGACAACACGGTCTTTCGCATCAAGCGCTTTGCCTTCTTCTGCTGGACGCAAAATACGCTGGCCAAAGCCGATTTTTTCGATTTTTTGTGAATCACTTTCCATCGGAATGATACGTGCATCATTTAAAACGGTTGGTGTATTTTGCATCATTCTAATGAATGTGTTGGATTGGGTTGCGTTCATGAGACCGCCGGTTTTTAAGCTGGCAAGTGTCATTTCGGCCTTGCGAATCAACTCTTGATTTCTCACACTGTTTCCTCCTTATTTAGGCTTATAGTAAGCCATCCCATATGGGCTTTGTACTGTCGTTTTGTGTATCGTGGATTGTTTGTTTTGACATGCCGCGCGCTTTTTCAAGCATGTGAATCCGCTCTGAAATAGGCAAAAGCTGCTGCTGAAGCACTTGCTCAAGCGCAGCTTTTTCTCTGCTGGCTGATTTCTCTAAAGAAGAAAGCTGATGACGAATTGGTGCTACGGCTTGCTCAAGCACCTTTTGGACAGGTTCTTCCCCAGTTTGATCTGTTTCCTGCTGTTCAGCATGCTGTAAGACGTTTTCGATGGCCATTTTTGCTTTTTCAAGCTCTCGTACTTGCTCCGTCGTCAAAGCGGCGTCTTGTTTTTGTACGGAGGCTGGCCTTTCACCAATCGTTTGAAGCACATCTTCTGTCTTCAAAATCTCCTGCACGATTGGCAGCAATTGCTCAAGCGCTGATCTTACACCCGCCTCATCACCATCACTTGACTGTAAGGTTTCCAGCAGGTGGTCTAAAACGCTCCAAAATTGTTGTGACATGTTTGCACCTTCCTCTTTCAAAAAGAAATTTTTCAGCAAAGAAAAAAGCCCTCTCTCATTCGTGCTTTGAGATAGGAGCTGATCTTGTTCTTCAATTGCTACGATGTCCGCCGTTCCTGCCATTGAATATCCTGTAATGTGGCCTTTCTGAATTTGATCCCAAATCTCTTGAGAAGCCTTTGTTACAAGCACCCAAGATCCTTTTCGAATCAACTCACCGCCTACTTCAAAATCAGCTGGTGCAATGTATGATTCAACCACTTCTCCAACACCATGTTGAAAATCATGCTGCTTATCAATGTGGCGGGCATCCTTCATAAAACCATGTGCTGCTCTTTCAATTTCTTTGGCAGACATAAAGTCTTGGTGTGCATCAGGTGTATTCGGTTCATACACGACACCATACACAAGGCGATGAGCATCTTCTGCCTTTGTCAGCACACTCACCTCTTTTTGAAAGTCAGGCTGGCTTTTCTTTGCCTTCATCAAAAAGAATTTCTTTTTGTTTGCGGCTCTGTCCACGTAGGAAACATGCGTAATTTTTGCGTTTTTTAATTCTCTTGGCATATGTTCACCCCCTTTCAAAAAAGCGCACGCGCTTCGGTTTATTCTTTCAACTGATCTGGCTCTCGTTGAGGCTGTTGTTCAGCTGATGTCATGCGGCTTTCTAAAGGTCTGTGATAGAGATCCTCCGGCCATTCCTCTAACGTTTTCCCAAGGATACGTCCCGCCAGATCTCGCAAATCGTTTGGTGACACTGCCCCAGCCTGAATAAATGGTGTCAGAACCTTGGCAATCTCTAATGGGTCTCTAAAGTCAGGACCATTTAATAGGAAACGGACATGCCAAATATCAAGATCCGGCAGGAAAAGGGTATTGAGTTTCCCTGTGATGAGATGCCGTTCAGGCTGAAATACCTGTTCTTCTGTTGTTTTCCGCGCCGTATCGGCTGTCGCTTTGTTATAGTCTTGAGACTCACCTGTATAAATAGGCGGCAGTCGAAAAGCAGAGCGGATTTTGTTTCTTGTTTTTTCATCGTATTCTAAAAAGAGTGCATCTTCTTGCAAGATCTCTGCTAAGGATTTGAAGTTCACTTTGACATTTGAAACATCTTCTTCTCCAGTTAACCCTTTTTCCGTCGGGAGACCTTCGACTTCAAGCAATAGAAACTTATGTGCATGATCAGAGCCTTCAATATCGTCCATATAATCTTGAAGCTGCTGATAGGATGACTCAGACAGCATTCCATTTTCGACAATGATGGCACCAGGTACGTGCCGCCCTTGTTTAAAATAAAGGTAGTTCAGTTCTTCTGCCTTGCGTGCCCCATACATATTGACGATGTTGCCAATCCAGCGGGGAATCCCATACGTTCCACTGCCGATTTTAAAATGAATCACTTCTGTTGCACGCAGCGACTCTGGGGTGGTGTCATCGTATTTGCCTGTTTCACAATGTAAAATGCGCGGATCACCATACTCCTTGAAGAAGACTTTCTTTTCATTGATCACCTGCACATATTTACGGAATCGCTTCTTTCGATTCATTGTTTTCAATTCGCCGTTTTCTGTATACCGAAATTCGACGTCGACTGGCTCACTCAGCTTGCAAATGCGGATATGGAGCGCATCTAAATACTCGATTCCTGCCGGCTTTCCCTGGCCATCTCGGAGAACTTCTAAAAAACCATTCCCTGTTTTCTCCCGGTCTTCGATGACATAGCCAAGCACCACATCAGCAGACTCATCATAGTTCATGTATTTCGTAAACTCTTCAAGTCTTGTCCATTCCTTCTCTGCTGCCTTCTTTTTTGCCGGTTTCACGCCTTCTGCATTAAAGTCAAAGGCATATTCTACACCAAAACCAAAGCCTAAAATATTGGTCTTATACGCATCAATACATTGCTGAAGAATGGTTGAATATTCTGCCATGCTTTTTAATTCATTGATATTGTAAGGCGGGGGAACAATGTCATCCTTTTCGTAGGAAAATTCATCTGCATACATTTGTTTTGTATGATCAGACATGTTTGCCTTCATAATGGTTGCTTTCAATTGTTTCATTGTATGGACCTCCTCTCTCTGTTTGGACGGACACGCTCCGAGGCAGTCTGTTTCAAATCTGTCACTTCATAATCATCCAGCGCATACCAGATGGCTGATAATGTGTGTGGATCGATTTGAAACTCATCTTCCTCTAGACGTCCATCCTTATCTGCCTTATAGGTTAGTGATTGAAGTTCATAGATGGTATATGGACATGCATCAGAACAAATAATTTTCTTAAACCGTTTGATCTTTTTTGTATACTGTAAACGTGAGCCTTGGAACTTATGTGCCGCCACCATTTGAAAGCCGCGCTGCCGAAAATAGTGAATGGTTTTAGGTTCGGCTGCATCGGCTTTAATCAGTTCTTTTGATTCAATGAACTCTTTCAAGTCAAGGGCTGTTTCATCATCTGTTTTCCCGCGGTCGTAATATTCCCAATAAATATATAAGTACTTTTTTTCATGATCGACAGCTAGCCGAATGAGCGCATTGTATGATTCAACAAATCCAAAATCCATGCCTGCTCGTTTCAGCGGTCTGTCAATCTGCTGAATGGCTTCTAATACATCAGAATGGCTTCTCACCTCAAACTGAGGAAAAACCTTTGTGCCATTAATGCCGAAATATCCCTTCCTCGCAATGCGATAGAGGTCTGGGTCATACTCTTTCAGCTCATCCAGCTGCTTCACGTAACTTTTAGGAAGGAATAGATTATCTTCTGCCGTGGAGTGATGGTAATACGTATCCTTGATAACAACGGTTCGCTTTTTGTATAAGGTTTCATCATCTAAAACAAAACGCTTCAGCTGTTCATCTCGAAAAAAATGTCTATACGTCCAATTATCCTGACCAACAGGATTGGTCGATAACATCATATAAAGCGGTAAGGATGGATGCCTCAGCCTTCCAAGCAGCTCTTTAAAGCCTTCATAAGAAACCTCTGAACATTCCTCAATCCAAATGATCGAGATGTTGTTGATTGATTTCAATTTTTCAGGTTTGTCCAGCCCTTTAAATAAGATGTTGCTGCCGTTTCGAAACGTCAGTGCAAGTGGCGAACTTCGGCACTTCACCACATGGTCGATGCCGAGGTCGCTGACGATCTCTTGTAATAAAGAAAAGGTTGATTCGCGGTGCGTATCATACACGTCTCGAATGACAAGTGCTGTCCGCTTTTCTTCCAGCAGCTTTAAGACGAGTTTTAAAGCAATGTGATAGCTTTTAGAGGAGCCATAACCTCCAACTAAAAATTGAAACTTTTGATTCCAATCGAATAGAAAGTGTTCAAAGTGAGGATTGACTTCTTTTTCAATCAATGGCGTCATGAGTCGTCCTCTTTTCGCTTGATCATGATTTGAAGATCTTCCTCTTTTTCTTCACGCACTGCTTTTTTTGTTTTTTCGATCGTCAGTTCAATTTGTTTCAGCCTTAATCTTCGTTCATCCTTCGCATGTGCGAGCTCTTCAAACTGTTTTATTAAACGCCTGAGTTCACCCATAGCACGGGATTGTGCATTTAGAAACGTCGCATGCCGATCCCATGAAAATTGAAACGAATATTCTTCTGAGGTGATGTCTAGTTCTGGCTGAATGCCTTCTCCTGTTTCTTCTAATGAAGAAGGCATGTATGCCGCCTTTTTCAACTCTTTGATCATGTCCTCTTGATCTGCTACATACATGATTCGCTGCGCCCGAATAATGGCTGCATATTGAATTTGAATTTGATCCCAGATTAAATCAAGCGATGTGCGTCCATCCATTTTCTCCATGATTTCAATCGTTTCATCTGAAAGAAATTGATTGAAGATTGAGTGTGCTTGCTTTGACGAAGTTTTTTGTCTTTGCCATCCGTATCGCCTTTTCCACGATTTGACGGTATGGATTGAGACATTGTAATGATCAGCAATTTGCTGGTACGTCATCCCCTTCATATAATCCTGCTTGGCCTCTATCCGTTTATCTTTCATTTACATTCACCTGCCGCCTCCTTTTAATTCGAATGATTCCCTTTGAAGGAATCATTTGTGTAGGGCTAGCAAACATTCGTTTGGTCTTTCTAACTATAGGTGGCAACTGTAAGACAAGCTTTAGCTGATTTATTTTGGATAGAAAAAAACGCCTATTCAGCAGCTCTGAATAGGCGTTCTTGTACTTTTTTGGACATCTTCGTCCGCGCTCTTTCCATATGTTTTTGCACAGTTCCTTTTTTGACATCCAGCATGACCGCAATCTCGCTAAACGATAATCCTTGTGTTGTGTGCATAAAGAATACGTCCTTTTCTCGATCTGTTAAAACAGACAAAGCTTCATCAATTCGTTTTTTGTCTCTCTCACTGACTTCTCTTTCTTTCTCTTGAATAAGGGTATATTCATGTGATAAAGCCTCTAACACTTCTGGATTTGCAAGAATGGTTCGCTGATAGACTGAACGTCTGTCTAACCCTCTGCGCGCACCTGGCTCTCTTCCGATTTGTAGCCATTCTACTACGTATTCTAGATCGCTCACCATACTGGCGATCATTTTTTTATCATGCTTGTCTTGAACGGACAGCTGATGTTCTTCTTTTTCTTTAAATGGTTCATATTGTTTTCTAGCATTCTTTAAGGCTCTTTTATATTCAATGAGTAAATCTTGCATATTGGCTCTCTCCCTTTTTTAA
Source organism: Bacillus sp. G1(2015b) (assembly GCF_001482475.1). Lineage (NCBI taxonomy): Bacteria > Bacillati > Bacillota > Bacilli > Caryophanales > Bacillaceae > Bacillus > Bacillus sp. G1(2015b). The sequence goes on from NZ_LKIC01000012.1 coordinate 35,715, forward strand.
GAAAATAAAAAACGGACACCAATCAGGTCCCCTTTTAACAGGGTCTTGATCAGTGTCCGCAGGCTTTCCGTCTTGGACGTATTATGATTTGATGTGTTTAGTCAGTTAGCTGATTTTAAAACCAATCTCGTGATCTACTCTTGCAAAATGACCTTTTGCCGTTTGAATAATGGTTTTTCCATGTTCAGGTACATCCATTTGATAAGCTGTTCCTACATTTCCATCTAACACGATGACTTGAATTTTTCCTTTTTCCATCTCACCGACAAATGTTTGGTTATCTTGAATGAATAGTTGTTTTGGCTCGTTCATATGCTTGTCTCCTTTTTTGGTGATGGCCTCGTGCCACTACCTACCGTATTGATAATGATTTCAACTCTTTCACACATACTATAAAACTGGGAAACTCTTAAATCGACAATCTGCAGAGGGACTTGATCAGCTATAGAATGAAGTGCTTCTTGAATATGCTGTAGACTTGGCTGTAAGATGCTGACGTGGACCGGGCGTATCAACCCTTTTTCTGCGTATGTACGCTTTTTTTGGCAGTCAGCAATGTTAAGCGGCATGTGATCAAATAAACGAATTTCAAGTGATAGTGCGCCTTCTAATTTTTGCGGGCATTGTACTTTTGCAGCTGATCGTATTCTTTTCATCAATGTCTCTTTTGTTAACAAATGTTCATGTTCAATGATTAAATGGATGACCATGTTATGATCTCCCGTCATCCTCTGCCCACTGGCGGATGTCTTGTTCGTTTTTACTCGCTTTGAGCAAGCATTTCAAAAATGTCATGATTTGCTTCCATCGTTTCACGTCGCCCTGATTCCTCCTTTTTTGTCATCGACTTAGCTTTCAGGAGGGTCATATATGTCTCTTTCTCTTCTGCTGTGGCAAAAACAAACATCGGTTTCTGTTGAAAAAAGGCGATCCAGCCGCCAGCTTGGTCTAAACAAAGCTGCGCTTCTTTTCTAGCATCAAACATCAGCTGATGTCTCATCTTCTTCAGATCCCTCCAAACTGTCATCAATTTCTGTTTGGTATCCATATCGTTTCATGTCATATGACCAGTAGCTTTTTGGATAACCAAAGTCACTCATCTGTGTCACCATTGGATGTTCAATATTCATTCTGCTCGTCTCTCCTTTTCTAAGAACTGATCTTCTTCTAGAGAATTACTCTTTTTGTGTAACTTTTGACCAAAAAAAAGCTCTTGAACACCGGTATTTAGCAGATCTGCAATATGCTTTGCTATTTCTAAGCTTGGCTTCGTTCTGCCCATTTCTATATTCGCATAGCCGCTTGTGTACTTATAACCTAATTTTTTCGCCATATAGGTTTGTGTTTTTCCTTGCAATATGCGCTCTTCTCGTAAATTTTCAAGTTTCATCTTTCCACCTCTTACTCAATATGTGTAAGTTATATTCATTATGATAATATACACAAAACGAGTAAGTCAACCACATTTTTATTCTTTTTGTGTATTTATTTATCTTTTCCGTGTAATTCATGATAAAATTTACTCATAACATGAAAAAAGGTGTTTCTGATGGATAATTTGACTGGGAAGATTTTAACTGAATTAAGAGAGAAGCATGGATGGAGCAAGTCAACAGTTGCTAAAAAACTCGGATTAAAGGCGATGTCCACTTATGCAAACTGGGAATATGGCTTGAGAAAGCCCGACGGTGATATGATTGTGAAAATTGCTGAGTTATATGGGGTCTCAACCGATTATCTTCTCACAGGTAAGGACAAAGGCAGACACGATAACGATCTTGCAGACGATCCTGATTTGCAAATTGCGTTTAAAGCCGCCTCAGATTTTTCCGAAGAAGCACGAAGACAAACCATCGATTTTATTAACTACATTAGAGAGAAAGAGAAGCAAAAAGGCCGTCAGCCAAAACAGCAAGACGACCATTGATCACTCTTTCATCTGCTTTACATTGCTGGGGTGAACCCAGCTTTTTTTATACCTCTTTTTTCCCTTAAAAAGAAAGAGCATATGAATAAAAAATCATGTGTTTTTTTAATATTCCCGACATAATATGTGACAATTTTCACCACAATTACTCTTTTTTCACATATTATAATTGACATATAATTCTATTAATATTAATATATGTATATACCAAAAAAAGGAGTGTTACCGATGAAAAAATTCATGAAAGTCTGTACATTGTCTTTAGCTGCTTTAGGTGCTCTTACGTTCTCTCAAACTGAAGGTGCTCATGCAGCTGCACAGCCAAAAGAACCAGTCATAGCAAAAGCTCCTATTATGAATAAAGTAATTACGATCGACCGTAAAGTTAAGGTAGGATGGTCTGGTGCTTTTTTAATTCCAATCAGTAAAATAACTTTGTCCGGTAGTACAGGTGCTGTTGAACTGAAACAAACTGCTCCAAATTATACTTGGATTTACTTTTTAAAACCTGGCTTTGTTAAAGTATCTTATCTAAATTCAGATGGTGAACTTGTGATTAACAACTATACAATTACCTACTAAAACTCTTTTAAATTTATTAAGCTTAAGGCGATGACATCATATCATCGCCTTTAATAATGTGACAATTCTCTAAAACCAGCTAGACATTCAATTCTTGCTATAAACCAACCAATATGTTAACTTTTATTTATAATAAGTTGACATTTTAAGGGGCTGATGATGATAAAACACATATCTTTGTCTTGGGCAGCTATAGCGGAGAAGGCCATGAAAAATGAACCGATTACGGTGCAAGAGGGTTTAGACATTCTTGAAGCTGACGATAGTGAATTGTTACCTATTATGCATGCAGCCTATCAAGTACGATTTCATTTTTTTCAAAAAAAGGTGAAATTAAATATGATTTTTAACGCAAAAAGTGGATATTGCCCTGAGAACTGTGGATATTGTTCACAGTCGATGATTTCAAAAGCACCGGTTGAAAGATATACAATGCTTGATCAAAAAACCATTGTGGCAGGGGCGCGTGAGGCTCTCAAAAGAAAAGCCGGGACTTATTGTATTGTGGCAAGCGGGAGAGCGCCTTCTCATAGGGAATTAGATGAAGTTACAGCAGCAGTAAAGGAAATCACTGAAACGATGCCTTTGAAGGTGTGTGCCTGTCTTGGGTTATTAAATGAAGACAAAGCGAAGCGGCTGAAGGAAGCGGGTGTTCATCGGTATAATCACAATATCAATACACATCACGATCATCATGATCACATTACGACAACTCATACATACGATGACCGCGTGTCGACCATTGAGCAGGTCAAACAGTCTGGCATGTCACCTTGCTCAGGGGTCATTATTGGAATGGGTGAAACCAATCAGCAAATCGTTGAAATGGCTTTTGCGCTTAGAGCACTTGATGCGGATTCAATTCCAGTCAACTTTCTTCATGCCATTGAAGGAACACCGCTTGAGCATCAAGAACGGACACATCCGATCAAAGCATTGAAAGTGCTGGCAATGATGAGATTTGTCAATCCAACAAAGGAAATTCGGGTATCCGGAGGCAGAGAGTTTAATTTACGGACACTCCAGCCACTCGCACTTTATGCGGCAAATTCGATTTTCGTTGGTGATTATTTAACAACAAAAGGCCAGCAAGTTCAAACGGATCATCACATCATTGAAGATTTAGGGTTTGAAATAGAAGAATGTGCGTTATAAAAAAGTCTGCCGATTCACCGGCAGACTTCTAAGATTAGAATCTTTTATGAAAATCGACAGTTCCGCTTCCATCTTCTCGGTCAAAGCTGCCAACAAACGTCCAGTTAATATATCCACCGTCACCATTGTTGACAAACGTACCATCTTCAAATACCCAAATACCAAACGTAATACCGTCATATTCAACACTATCATAGTAGACAACATTGTTCAGACCGCTAAAGTCGTGATCTTGGCTTAAATTTTGGACAACTACGTTGTAGTTTTGACCTGCTTCATAGAACGCACTGTATGCCGCGTTTTTTACGAATCCATCACGATTTTGAGATGATTTTACTGCTTGTTCAATTTTATCGGCAATGGCTACTGGATCAATTGAGACACTTCCATCAACACCTGTTGTTGTAGCAGCTTCAGCCGTTTGACCAAAAGTCGTAAGAGATAGAGGGGCAGCAATCATTGACGTGGCGATGACAGAACCAACAAACATTTTACTTGTTTTTCTCATATTTTCTAACTCCTCCTTTAATTGGTATGTTTATGTACTACCCCTTTCTCTGTCTCTTAAACACTAATTTATGAAAAAAATTCTTATTCTACCAATTAAGAGGGTGTTTTTACTGTTTAATTAGGCGAAATAACAAAAAAACTACTCTTTTATAAAGAGTAGTTTACATATTACATGAACAGGATAAATAAAATCACACCTAGGATAATTCGGTATATCGCAAAAGGCACCAGTTTGATTTTATTGATCAGTTTTAGGAAGAATCGAACAACAAAGAGAGCCACAACAAACGCACTCACAAAGCCGACGATAAAGAATGGCAGCATGTCTGTTGTTAAATATTCAGCATTTTTCACAAGGGTTAACAAGCTTGCTCCCGCCATAATTGGCATCGCCATGATAAATGTAAAGTCTGCCGCAGCACGGTGATTCAAACCAAGAATAACCCCGCCTGCGATCGTCGAACCTGAGCGCGAGAAGCCTGGCCATAATGCCAAACATTGAAACAGTCCAATATAAAGCGCCTGTCTGTACGTCATGTTATCGACAGAGCTTGTTTCTGTTTTCCGTTTATTGATCCAGTCAGCGACAAGCATCAGCACTGCCCCTAAAATCAAACCGACAGCGACCGTTCTGACGTCAAATAAGTATTTATCAATATAATCTTCAAATAAGAATCCTAAAATGACGGCTGGAACAAGTCCAACAGCAATTTGGGCGATGGTCAGCTTATGCCCGCTGCGCTTTTGTTCTTCGGTGATATTTTTCTTTAAGCCCAATAAGTTTAAAATACGATCTTTAAACACGATCATGACAGCTAAAATAGAGCCTAACTGAATCACGACTTTAAATGTGTTAGCCGCTTCTGGCGTAATAATTTCCTTTGATTTTAGCCAAAGATCATCGACAATGATCATGTGACCTGTAGATGAAACAGGTGCGTACTCTGTTAATCCTTCGACAATTCCTAAAACCAGTGCCACGAATAAATCCCATAGATTCATGATTTTCTTTCCTTTCAATTCTGATCTTTTGAACACGCCAAACAGCTATGTCCACATAAAGACAAGCTTCCTTTATCGAAAGCTCGTCTTTATGATACTATATTTTTTTCAAAAAAAGATTATGACATCAAACCTTTTCTTCTTTATACAAATTGGACCGCATTTTAAACCAATCAAACAAGTGGGTTGTGATAACCTTCAGAACGGCATACGTCGGAATAGCGACAATGATGCCGATGACGCTGAACAATTTACCAGCTGTTAATAGAACAAAAATAATCGTAATTGGGTGAATATGAAGGTTTTTCCCCATCACCTGAGGCGAAATAAATTTACCTTCAATGAGCTGAACAACTGTCCAGACAATAATGAGTTTTAAAAGCATCACTGGTGACGTCACAAGTGCAATCACAATCGCTGGTGTAATCGCAATTGTTGGACCAAGGTAAGGTACTACGCTTGTACATGCCGCAATGATAGCAAGCAGCAACGCATAGTCAAGTCCAATGATCATATAACCGATTAACAGAAGAACACCGATACAGAAGCTGACAATAATCTGTCCGCGAATATACGAGCTCAGCCGGTGGTTCATTTCGTGAAGCACGATATGTGTATGTTCTCTCATTTTATTTGGAATGAATTTCAAGAAATAGTCAGGCAGCTTTTTGCCGTCTTTTAATAGATAAAACAGAATGAACGGCACCGTCACGATCGAGATGATAACTTCTGTGAGCGCCCCTAAGAATGTTCCTACACCGGTAAAGGTACTTTCCAAAATCTTCGTCGCTTGACTAGATGCTTTACTTACCAATTCAGACACGTTAAAGTTCATCGTTTTTTGCACTTGATTAATAAAGTTACTTCCTGTTAATTGTCTAATTTGTTCTTCTACTGTATCGACGTATTTCGGAAGATTATGAAATAGACTCATGGTTTGAGCTTGTAAAAAAGGAATAATAGACACGATGGTCACTGTAATAATCCCAATAATGACAATATATAAAAGCAAAATGGAATAGATCCGCTTGATTCTTGCTTTCTCTAACAAGTTGACAATTGGATTTAATAAATAATACACAACCCCCGTTAAAATAATCGGTAAGGCAATGGTTTTGACGAGTACAATGAGCGGTGTGAAAATAAATGATGTTTTCATGAAAACAAGGATATTCAATCCGATTAATAGCAGGACGAGTAAAAAGAGAACAAACTTGTTATCAAGAAAAAATTTTCTAAATCGACTGCTCCACATTTGCATAGAATTCATATCGTTCCTCCAAACACGGGCTATTTTATGAGTAAATTGTACACTACTTGATCATGATATGGTGATCATTGTTTCAGCTTTTTTTCCCATTTTGCAATAGACATCGCCCATACAATGAGAATCGGCTGTCCAATAAGTCTTATCCAAAGCAAAGCTTGTTCTGTATTTTCTTGACCTGGAAATGGTATTCCCTCACGTGCAGCAAATAAGTTTGCCGGGAAAATGAGTACAAGATAGACAGCAATGAATTTTGCCGCTGCAAGCCTGGAATTCGGCAAAAGCAGCAGCACGGCCAGCAGCCATTCAAGACATGCAGTCACATAGACCATTACATATGGAAATGGCCAGCCTGGCATCATGCGAGCAAAGCCGCCCGGCTCTATTACATGAAAAATACCAGCAACTATGAATAAAAGCGCAAAGGTGTATGTACTTCCTATATGCAGGACGCGCTTCATGTTTCCTCCTCTCCCTTCTATCCTGAGTATTACCCGAAGAAGGAAGAAACTACCCACTTTTCGTACATTTATATCCTTTATGTAAGACGCATCAGCCTATATAAAGGTTTCATCCGCTTTTCAATAAAAAGAATATTCTTTCATACAAACGCTTTCAAAGCATGTATAATCAGAGGAAAGCAGAAGGAGGGAATCACATGATTCGATTTGCTGTCATCGGAACGAACTGGATTACAGATCGGTTCTTACAAGCTGGTGAAGGAATCGCTGACTTTACATGTACAGCCGTCTATTCACGGTCCGCTGAAAAAGGACAGGCCTTTGCCGAAAAATACGGGATTGAGACGGTTTTTACGAACTTACAACAAATGGCGGAAAGTGATACGTTCGATGCCGTGTATATTGCGAGTCCAAATGCCCTTCATAAAGAGCAAGCCATGTTAATGATGGAGCATCAAAAGCATGTTTTATGCGAAAAACCATTCGCCTCTCATCGAAAAGAAGTGGAAGAAATGATTGCCGCAGCGAAAAAACATCAAGTGTGTTTAATGGAAGCGATGAAAACGACATTTCTGCCAAACTTTCTGCAAATCAAACAGCATCTTGATCAGCTTGGACCTATCAGGCAAGTGGTCGCGCATTACTGTAAATATTCCTCAAGATACGATGCCTATCGAAACGGCGAGCTTCCAAATGCCTTTAAGCCGGAGTTATCCAATGGTTCGTTAATGGATATCGGGGTGTACCTCGTTTACCCAGTCATATCCTTATTTGGTCTGCCGAATCAAATCACCGCGAGAGGCTATAAGCTTTCTTCTGGTGTGGATGGGAATGGTTCAGTCCTTTTACGGTATGACGGGCATCAAGCACTTCTTTTTCATTCTAAAATTTCAACGTCTCATTTATCGGCTGAAATTCAAGGCGAGGATGCCTCGATGGTGATTGATCAATTCCACCGGCCTTCACGAATCACGATACATGACCGTGACGGACATCAAACTGACATCTCGCTCAAAGATGATCAGCCAGCTATGTCTTATGAAATCAATCATTTTATTGAGTGTATTCAGCAGGGAATGGGGCAGTCCCCGGTCAATACATTTGCGTTATCTGTTCAAACCATGTCCGTCATGGACGAAGCAAGAAGACAAATGGGCGTGATGTATCCTGCCGACAGACAAAATGTATAGGGCATAAAATGATGAACAAAGGGCGAATTATTTTTTGGTTCGCCCTTTGTTTTTTAAGTTTCGTGTCAGTCGCTTATTTTGCCGCTAACACATCCGCAAATGCTTTTACATACGGCGGAAGGTCCGGCGGACGTCTGCTGGAGATGAGGTGGCCATCTGTGACGACCGCCTCATCAAACCAGTCCGCACCGGCATTTGTCATATCATCTTTAATACCAGGTGTACTTGTCACTTGTCTGCCTTTCAGGATTCCTGCTGAAATCAGCACCCAGCCGGCATGGCAAATCTGCCCGATTGGTTTTGCCTTCGCATCAAATGTACGGACGATGTCTAATACTTCTGGATAGCGGCGCAGTTTATCAGGCGCCCATCCGCCAGGGACAAGCACAGCATCATAATCATCAGCTTGAATGGAATAAAAATCTGCATCAGATACTGCCGGCACACCATACTTCCCGATGTACTCATGATTTGCTTTTTCACCTACAAGATGGACAGTCGCCCCTTCTTCTCTTAAACGCAGAACTGGATACCACAGCTCTAAATCTTCAAAATCATCACTGACAAACGCAATGACCTTCTTATCTGATAAACGCATTCTATCTCTCCTCTTCTTTCGATTTCCTCTATTGTACGAGATGTCCTCTTAAAAAGAAAAGCGGTTCCCCTCGAGGAGAACCACTTGACCTTATTCGCTGATCTTGAATTTTTTAATTAAATCGCGTAATTCTTCCGCCATTTGGGAAAGAGTCGTGGATGAAGAACTAATCTCTTCCATTGAAGCAAGCTGTTCTTCTGCTGAAGCTGCGATATCTTGGATGCTTGCTGAACTCTCTCTCGATACATCTGCAATTTCATTCACTGCTTTAGAAATTTGCTCAGATCCTTTCGACAGCTCGCGCACCGTTGTATTCATTTCGTTCATTCTTGCTGCTATTTCCGCTGTTTGCTCATTTATTTGTGAGAAGCTTTCTTTCGTTTGATCTGTAATAGTAAGACCGTTCTTTACTTCTTCATTCACTGCTTTGAACATATTTTGAGATGTTTCAATTTCAGAGACGATTTCATTCACAAGCTTTTCAATCTCTTTTGCTGAATCTGATGATTGAACCGCTAGTTTACGCACTTCTTCCGCAACAACGGAGAAGCCTCTGCCTGACTCGCCTGCGCGTGCTGCTTCAATAGCGGCATTTAGTGCAAGTAAATTCGTTTGATCCGCTATGCCGTTAATCACGCCTAGGATGTTTGTGATATCTTTTGATTTATGCTCGAGTCCGTTGATCACGCCTTCAGCTTCTTTCACTGAATGGTCAATCGTCTTCATTTGGCCGACAGTTTGCTCCACAAGCTGACCGCCTGTTTCCGCGACTGTTTTTGATTGAACAGATGACGCTGTGATGACATCAGACGTTTCGGCAACTTCGTTCAGTCCTTCATTCATTTGTTTTAAATGAACTGCGCTTTGCTCCACCATTTCGCTTTGATTTTCATTGCCGTTTGAGAATGTTTCAATAGACGATGTAATATGTTCGGTTGCTTTTGTTGTTTGACCTGCACTTGCCGTCAGTTCTTCAGATGATGAAGCGACATTCTCAACAGATGTTTGTACAGCTTGAATGACATCTCTTAGAGACTCACTCATTTCATTAAAGCTTGTGCCAAGCTGTCCAATTTCATCTTTTGAGTGGACATCAATTTTTTCTGTCAAATCTCCCTGACTGATCTTCTTCGAAGAAGAGACAAGAGTGGAAAGTGGTTTTGTAATGGAACGGATGATAAAGAAGATCAGAATCCCGCCAATGATAAGCGCGCCGGCTAAAATGATGGCGGCCATATTAAAAACTGGCTGTGCAGCTTCTTCTACTTCACTGACAAACATCGTCCCGACAATCTTCCAGCCAGTCGCCTTGTTTGTGGTGAACTCCATTTGCTTTTCTTTCCCTTCAAACATATAACTCATAGATCCGTTATCTTGTGAGTACATTTTTTCTAACCATTCACCAGATAATTTCGTTCCTGCTTTTTTCTTTGGATGTGCCACATATGTGCGGTCCGGACTTCCAATAAAGGCATAGCCTTGTTTCCCAATGTTAATGCTATTGGACTCTTTTACTAGATTCGCAATGTCTAGGTTCATCGCGATGACGCCTGATCCATCCTCTAGTTTTTTAGAGATTGTGACCACCAGCGTACCGGTTGATGCCGTTGCATATGGAGCTGAAATAGACAGCTCGCCGTTTTTCGCCCAGCCGTCTTTATACCAATCCCGCTCAGTTGCGACATAATCGGCAGGCATTTTTTGATTAGGATATCTTGAAAACACTTTGCCGTCACTTGAAGCGACAAAAATACCTTCTGTGTCATCATTCATACTCATGAACTGCTCAAAGCGTCCTTGAATATCGGTCGTGCCTTTTTGCTTGAGCTTTTTCTCCGTGATCCATTTGCTAAAGAAATCGGCTGCGTCTGTTTTCACTTTTACAACCTTCGTAATATTTTTATCTAGCTGCTCTACATTTTCCTTTGCGCTTTGCATAATTTGATCATTTAAGGAGGTGCTTGCCGTATGATATGAAGAGAATGCCAATACGATGATTGGGCATAAAAGAATAAATAAGAAAGAGAATACGAGCTTTTTTGATATAGATGGCTTTCTGAAATACTGTATGAATTTCATAAAAAAGAAAACTCCTTTTAGTAAGATAGTATATATATCGGAAGTACTACTAGGTTCTTTACTTTTTTAACTTATTAAAGTCTAAATAAGTCCAAATTACCCAATTTATATGCATTGAATGGAAAAACACCTGACGTTTTGGCGTCAGGTGTTTCGCTACTCTCTTACATTTTAAATTGTTTAATGAGCTCTCTTAGTTCTTCTGCCATCTGAGATAAAGTGGCAGAGGAAGAACTGATCTCTTCCATAGATGCAAGCTGCTCTTCTGCTGAAGCTGCGATATCTTGGAAGCCTGCTGAGCTTTCTCTTGAGAGCTCTTTGATTTGATTCACCGCATGAGAAATATCATTTGAGCCATGCGATAGCTCTTTGGCTGATCCGTTCATTTGTTTCATTTGTTCTGTCATTTCTGATGTTTTATCAGTGATTTTCTCAAAACTCACTTTTGTTTCATCTGTAATGTTTAATCCAGACTGTACTTCACCTGCTACTTGTTTAAACATTTTCTGCGATTTTTCTATTTCCTCCACAATTTCGTTCGTCAGGCTTTCAATTTCTTTTGAAGAGCTTCCTGATTGCTCTGCCAGCTTGCGGACTTCTTCTGCGACAACAGAGAAGCCTCTTCCAGCTTCACCTGCTCGTGCAGCTTCGATCGCAGCATTTAAAGCAAGGAGATTCGTTTGATCCGCAATACCGTTGATGACCCCCAGAATATTTGTAATATCCTTTGATTTCTGCTCTAAACCTGCAATGACAAGCTCTGCTTCTTTTACTGCCTGCTCAATGGTTTGCATTTGACCTGCTGTTTTTTGAACGAGTTCTCCTCCAGCCTGAGCGGTTTTGCTCGATTCGATCGACGATTCCATCATATGAGAGGTCGTGTCGACCATATGCGATAGGCTGCGATCCATTTCGTTTAACTGAACTGAGCTTTTTTCGATCATATCATTTTGATGTTCAGTGCTGTTTGAGAACTGTTCAATAGAGGATGTGATATGCTCGGTCGCTTGAGCTGTCTGTCCTGCACTTGCCGTTAATTCTTCAGACGAAGCAGCCACATTTTCAATCGAATTTTGAACAGCTTGAATGACTTGTTTCAGCTTTGCTGACATGTCGTTAAAGCTTTGCGCAAGTTTACCTATTTCATCGTGCGTACGAACTTCAATATGCTGGGTCAAATCACCTTGACTGATTTTCTCAGCCGATTCAGAGAGCTCTATCAGTGGCTTTCGAATCGATTTAATAATAAAATAAACCGCGATTCCGCCAATGACAATCGCAGCCGCAAGGATGATCATTGTTAAGTCGAGCACTGGCTGAGCGGCTTTTTTTACTTCATTCACATACATCGTTCCAGCAAGCTTCCAGCCTGTTGCTTCATTTGTGTCAAAAAACATTTGCTTCGGCTGGCCATTGTATTCATATTCAAAGCTGCCTTGTTTTTTATCATACAATTTCGAGATAAAGTCACCAGTCAGCTTTGTCCCAGCCTTATCGGTTTTATGGGCAACATAACGCTGATCTGAGGTGGCGATAAACGCATAGCCTTCTTGGCCAATTTTGATGCTGTTTGTATCTTTTATAACCGTATTTAATCGTACATTTACCCCGATCACACCAGATCCATCTGCTAATTGTTCTGATATTGTGATGAGCAGGTCATCAGATGACTTACTTGTAAAAGGATCTGAAATAATGAGTTTCTTATCTCCCATCGATTGCTGAAACCATGGTTCATTTTTTGCGCTCTTTGCATTATCTTTGTGTATCTCGGAATATTCAGTTAGTTTACCATTTTGATCTGCAACAAATACTTCTACTACATCGTCATCTGTTTCCGATAATTGCTCTAATTTCACTTTGAGTAAATCTTTGTTTTTAGCAGCCAATTCACTCTTTTTGACCGATTTGGATAAGTATGAAACAATGTCAATTTTAGGCTGTATATCTTTATTAATGAGTTCATTTAATTGTTGAACACCATTTGCAGCGCTAGACATAATCTCATCATTGAGAGACTTTGATGCCACTTCATAAGAAAATGCGGCCAATACGAGAATTGGCACTAGGAGAATCGCTAAAAATGCAGTAATTAATTTCTTCGACATCGTAAAGTGCTTAAAAAAGTTGATTTTTTTCATAACTCTACTCCTTTTGATTTATGATTTGTGGTCTTTCTCTTCTATTCTTAGGTAATATGAATTATTTTTCAAGGAATAATGTTCAAAAAAACCAAAAAATAAGCACAATTACCTATTTCTTTTTATTCAATAAATAAAAAGAGCCTCTAGTTGGAGGCTCTTTTCTTCATGTCTATTCAACCTTAAACTTGCTAATTAAATCGCGTAATTCTTCTGCCATCGAAGAGAGTGTGGCAGAGGATGAGCTGATTTCTTCCATTGATGCCAGTTGTTCTTCTGCTGAAGCAGCAATGTCTTGAATATTTGCTGAGCTTTCACGTGATACGTCTGCGATCTCACGAACAGCCTCTGACACATGTGCAGAGCCTTTTGAAAGCTGGACAACGGTTTGATTCATTGTTTGAAGCTGGTTAGAAATTTCTTTTGTCATTTCGAAAATATTGTGGAAGCTTACTTTCGTTTGTTCAGTGAAGCTTAGGCCTGATTGAACTTCTCGATTCACCGCAGTGAATACTTCCTGGGATACGTCGATGTCTTGCACGATTTCATTGATCAAATTCTCAATTTCTTTTGCCGAGTTAGCAGATTGAACCGCAAGTTTTCTTACTTCTTCTGCTACAACGGAGAATCCTCTGCCAGATTCACCAGCTCTTGCTGCCTCAATTGCTGCATTTAGTGCAAGTAAATTCGTTTGATCGGCAATTCCATTGATGACACCGAGAATTTGGGTAATGTTTTTAGATTTATTTTCAAGCGCCCTGATGACGTTCTCTGCTTTTTTCACGGACTGATCAATAACATTCATTTGAGAGGCCGTTTTTTCAACAAGCTGTCCGCCTTCTCCTGCGATATCTGTTGATTTGATCGATGAAGCCGTAATAGACTCAGCCGATTCATTCATATTTTGAAGACCACGGTTCATTTCCTCTAACTCGACTGAGCTCAATTCGACTTTATCATTTTGGCTTTCATTTCCGCTAGAGAATTGTTCAATGGCTAGTGTAATATGCTCAGTTGCTTTACTTGTCTGTCCTGCACTGGCAGTCAGTTCTTCTGATGAAGATGCGACATTTTCGACTGAAGTTTGAACGGCTCCAATGAGGGATCTCAATGAATCAATCATCGTATTAAAGCCTTTACCAACTTGTCCAATTTCGTCATCTGACTGGATCTGAAGCTTATCGCGCAAATCACCATCGCTGACTTTTTTCGAGAAACGGGCAAGATTGGATAATCTTTTTGAAATAGAGCGGACGATAAAGAAAATAAGGGTTCCTGCTACAATGAGTGTGACACTGAATACGATAATGGCAGTATTGAAAACGGGCTTTGCCGCTTCTTCTACTTCAGATACGAGCATCGTTCCACCAATTTTCCAGCCGGTTAATTCATTGGTGACATATGCAACCTTTTTATCTGTTCCTTTGAGGGTATAGCTGCCGCTTCCTTCTTTGTTTTTATAAATAATACTGGCCAGATTTTCATTGACCTGACTTCCTGACTTTTGGGTTGGATCTGCTAAAACCGTTTGATCTTTCTCCATCATGAAAGCATAGCCTTTTTGCCCAATTTTGATTTCTTTTAGTTTTTGGAGCAGGCTGTCAATTTCCATATCAAGACCAATGACACCTGAACCATCTTTCGTTTTTTGGGCAATTGTGATCACCATTTTGCCTGTTGATGCTGCTACATATGGTTTTGTGATGACTTGTTTGCCGTTTTCTGCTTTCAATGCCTCTTGATACCAAGGACGTTCTCTTGGATCGTAGCCATCCGGCATCTTTTGGACTGGGTATTGCATAAACAATCCCTTTTCAGAGCCTGCATAGATCGCAGAAACATCTTTTTCATTAATTTTTCCAAATTGCTGTAATTCTTTAATGGTTGCATTTCTATTTTTTTCTTGAAGATTAGACGCTTTGAGTGAATCTGAGAACAGTGTCACAGCATCTGATTTGTTTCCAATATTCTCATTGATTAAGGTATCAAATGCATTGACCTGACTCATCGCACTGCCCATAATCTGTTTGTCTAGCTCTGTCTTTGATGTAAAAAACGCACTAATTGTCAGTGCCACGGTTGGCAGGATAAGAACTACCAAGAAGGCAATGATTAATTTTTTTGAAATGGATGGTTTTTTGAACCATTGGATCATTTTTCCCATTTTAACTTTCCCCCTTTACTTCTCTAAAGTTAATATCGGATGAAAGGTGTATTTTTAGAGACTGGAAATGACGTTTAAAAATAAAAAAAATACCCAGACAATTCTGGATATTTTTTCATCATTATTTAATTAATTTTAAATTGACTTGTGAGCTCTTTTAGCTCCTCTGCCATGTTGGCAAGTGTTACAGAAGAAGACGTGATTTCTTCCATAGATGCTAGCTGCTCTTCTGCTGAAGCCGCAATGTCCTGAATGTTTGCTGCGCTTTCTCTTGAGACTTGGCGCATCTCCTGCATCGCTTGTGAAACAAGCTTTGAACCGCTCGATAGGTCAATGGCTGTATCGTTTAATTGTGACAGTTTTTTCGACATTCCTTCTGCCGCCTCATAAATGTGCTGGAAGCTTTCTTTAGCTTCTTCTGTCATACCGAGCCCTGCGTTTACTTCTCGATTGACTGCTTTGAACATATCTTGAGATTTAGCAATTTCTAACACAATTTCTTGGATAAGCTTCTCAATTTCTTTCGCTGAATCTGCGGATTGGACAGCTAGTTTTCGCACTTCTTCGGCAACGACGGAGAAGCCGCGTCCTGATTCACCTGCTCTTGCTGCTTCGATTGCTGCATTAAGCGCAAGTAAGTTTGTTTGATCCGCAATGCCGTTAATGACATTTAAAATACTCGTAATATCTTTAGACTTGTATTCTAATTCTTTCATGACCTGTTCTGCTTCTTGTACTGATGTATCAATATGTTTCATTTGGCTCGCTGTGCTTTCAACAATTCGCCCGCCTTGACCAGCCGCCTCTGTTGATTGAAGTGAGACAGCAGCTACTTCAGATGAGGTTTGTGACATATCTTGTAATCCTTCGTTCATTGCCACAAGCTGATTCGTACTAGATTCGACTTTCTCGTTTTGTGCTTCATTTCCATTTGAAAATTGTTCAATCGACATCGTGATATGCTCTGTTGCTTGACTCGTTTGGCTGGCACTTGCTGTCAGCTCTTCTGAAGCCGAAGCCACATTGTCGACAGACTGCTGTACAGCACGAATGACTTCACGAAGAGATTCACTCATTTTGCTAAAGCTTCTTGTGAGGTCTCCTATCTCATCCTTCGATTTCGTTTCGAGAGTTTCTGTTAAATCCCCTTCACTCACTTTTTCTGAGAAATCAACAAGCCTTCTCAGTCCAATTGTGATCGAGCGAACGATAAAGAAGATAGCGACACCGCCAAGGATAAATGAAGAAATTAAAAGAATAATGGCAGAATTCCAAACTGGCTGTGCTGCTTCTTCTGTTTCTGAGACAAACATCGTTCCAGCAATTTTCCAACCTGTTAAATCATTTGTTACAAAAACGATACGTTTTTGTTCTCCTTTATTCTCATAAGTTGATGTTCCTTCTTTGCCGCTGTAAAGGATAGATGAAATATTTTCTGTGACCTTAGATCCTGATTTTTCTTCTGGATGGGCTACAATTTGTTTATTTTTATTTGCAATAATTGGATATCCTTCTCGTCCAATTTTAATATCTTTTATTTTATCTACAATGTCTTGCACATCAATGTCAATTCCGATCGCTCCCGACCCGTCCTTCAGGCGCTGGGCAATCGTGACTACCATGCCGTTTGTTGTAGCAGAAATGTATGGATTGGTGACAACTGGCTCTCCTTTTTCATTCTGCATTGCTTGCTGATACCAATCGCGTGTTGTTGGATCATAGCCTTTTGGCATGTCTACTTTAGGAAACTGAATGAAATCACGATTTTTACTTGCTGCATAAAAACCAACCACATCTTCTTCATTGATTTTGCTGTATATCTCAAGATGCTCATACAGTTCGTCCTGATTTTTCTTTTTAAAGTCTGCAGCAGTAGATGTTTCAGTAAAAAGTTTCACCGCATTTTCCTTATTCGAAAGCTTTTGCTCGATCATGTCATTCAGTTCATTGACTCTTGCATTTGCTCCGTACATGATTTCATGATCTAGTTCTTCTTTGGCAATCTGATATGAAATCGTACTGAGTGTAATAATGGGCAAGACGAGAACAAGTGTGAATGAAATAATCAATCTTTTAGAAATCGATGGTTTTTTCAACCATTTTATGACACTTTTCATGTTTTTCCTCCTTTTAAACGTTATTTTATATATCGGACGGCTTGATATTATTTTCATGTTTTTCAAATAAAAAGGATGACTTTTTGTTTATTTTCACAAATTGATTCCTTGCCCAAGCACCCTGCATACGCTAATACTAAAGGGGGCGCTTTTCATATGATTATCCTTTCAGGACAGCCAGTGACTAATGAGCAGCTGGCATCGTTTCAGCTAGAAGGACAAAAGCGGATCATTTTGATGCAGTTACAGGCCTCGAATGGTACGTTCCGCTATAGGCAAGCATCTGATTTGTTATTTGAGGTCACTTTAAGATCGAACATTATGAATGCTGCAAGAGATTTAAATAAAAGCGGTGCCTCATTTGCCATCTTTCAAAGATCGCGTGCAAATGATGCGTTTTGGCGTGTATCGGAAGCAGGAGCACTAGAGCTGCGCTATCAAGTGGAGCCATCTAGAGGCATTAAAGACATTTTTGAAAATGGTTCAAAATATGCATTTGAATGCGCAACGGCGATTGTCATTGTGTTTTATATGGGGGTCTTGCAAACAGTAGGCGAGGAGAAGTTTAACCGAAGACTTCGCAGTTTAACACTGTATGACTGGCACTATGATACATTGTCAATTTATACAGAGCGCGGAAATGATTTTATCTATGGAGATTGTTTATATTTCGAAAATCCAGAGTTTAGCTATCAGCAGTCGCAATGGCGCGGGGAAAATGTGATTTACTTAGGAGAAGATCAATATTACGGTCATGGGCTTGGAATTTTAACAGCGGCAGAAATTATCGACAAACTGAATAAGCGAAGACGGCCAGGTGCAGTTCAATCCGCTTATTTATTACCTCAGACTACTCGGATGGATGTGATTTATCTCAGGCAAATGTTTGGCAGCTAAAAAAAGCCTCTTGTCTATTGGTTATGACAAGGGGCTTTTGTATGCCTTGCGTTTACGATAATTTTGGAGTGTGCCAAGCATCGTGTTCGCAAGGATCTCCATTTCTTCTAAATCTTTTCTTGTGACCGGTGGATCGTGCCTGCTCCACTTCACATATCGAACAAAATAGTAATGACGAATGGGCGTAAGGACGGCAGGAGAATGAGGAAAATCATCAAACCAAAATTCAATCTGACCTTTTTTTCGGTAGGAATGTTTTAAGATGTCCATCCTGTCACACCACCCGTCATGATTTTATCTCTTCGTCAGTTCGTGCATGATGTCTTCAACGGTTAAAATCGAGTGAATACGTCCAACGCCCTGTCCTGCCCACAGAGCCATTTGTTCAGGTTTACCGCCGGCAGCGGCTGCTTTTCGCATCGGTGTTGTCCATACATGCTGAACTGGATAAGGAAGAACCCTATCTTCATGCAGGCTTTCATCCTCCATCCACTGATTCACAATACCTCTCGCTCTTTTCCCAGAAAAAAGCCTTGTCACCCTTGTTTCACTGCCTTCTGCCTGTAAAATGGCCTTCTTGTATACCTCTGCCGCAGCACTTTCCTGGCTGGCTAAAAACCTTGTGCCGATTTGAACCGCATCTGCTCCAAGCGCCAGCACTGCTTTCACACCTGCTCGGTCCGTGATGCCTCCGGCGGCAATCAATGGCACGCGGCAGAGCGGTTTGACATCAGAGATCAAACTGATCAGTCCCATCAGTGCGTCTCCTTTTGCACGTAAAAATGTGCCGCGATGCCCCCCTGCTTCACTTCCTTGCAGAACAATGGCATCCATTCCTTTTTCCTCTAAAAGAAGTGCTTCCTCTTTTGTTGTGGCCGTTCCGATTAAAAAGGTTCCCTTTTGTTTTAAGCGGTGAATCGTTTGTTCTTTTGGACAGGCGAATGTAAAGGAAACAATCGGAACGTCTTCTTCCAGAAGAATGTTGATTTTTTGTTCAAAATCATCCCACAATTCTTCTTCGTTTGGCATCCTATCTGCTGACGGGCGTGCAGGCAGTCTCTTTTCCCAAAATGCCACATCCTCTTTTTTCACTTCTGGAATTGGCTCTGGTACAAACACATTGACCTGAAACAGGCGAGATGTCAGTTGGTTGACTTCCCTAATCTGCTGTCTTAAATGGTCAGGCTGCACATATCCACTTGCCAGGCTTCCAAGCCCTCCGTATTCCGAAACAGCGGCTGCCAGCTGCGGTGTCACAGCTCCTCCTGCCATTGGCGCTTGGATGATTCCATGTTCAATCTGCAGTAACTTTTTGATATCCCCCATTTACTTCCCCC
Source organism: Bacillus sp. G1(2015b) (assembly GCF_001482475.1). Taxonomy (NCBI): domain Bacteria; kingdom Bacillati; phylum Bacillota; class Bacilli; order Caryophanales; family Bacillaceae; genus Bacillus; species Bacillus sp. G1(2015b). The sequence continues at coordinate 55,142 of NZ_LKIC01000012.1, forward strand.
ATTTCTTACTCGTTTGACGACACTTGTACATAAAAATGACGATGTCTCGGCCCGTCAAACTCACAGAAATAGATTCCCTGCCACGTGCCAAGTACAAGATCTCCATCATGAATGAGAACATGCTGAGACGCCCCCATATAACTCGCTTTCATATGTGCTGCCGTATTTCCTTCCATATGGCGGTCCTTTGGATGTTCCCACGGGAAGACTTCATCAAGCCGGCGAAGCATATCCCGTTTCACATCTGGATCCGCATTTTCATTAATGGTGATCCCTGCTGTCGTATGTGGACAATAGACGATGACAGTTCCGTTTTGTATGCCTGTTTCCCTGACATATTGGAGAACCTCGTGTGTGACGTCGATCATGCCATCGCGTCTGTCTGTTTGTACATTGATTTTTTTCATATGAGCTGCCCCTTTTTGACGTTTTCTATAAATTCATACCCTTTTTATGTGAAACAAATCTTCTTACCTAAAGTTTACCAAGCAAAAAAACCTCGTCAAGCAGTACGAGGTTTTTAAGAAAAGTGAACCTTTTTGACTTCAATGGTTCGAATATGGTGGTCTTCAGCATCAATGATCGTAAATTCACAGCCTTCTGCTTCAATCGTATCTCCAATGTCAAAATCAAATTTATGCGTCATCATCCAGCCTGCAATTGTATCAACATCATCATTCTCAATGGCTAAATCCAATAAATCATTTACTTCGTCAATTAACGCTTTCCCATCCATCACATAATGGAAATCCCCTTTTTTCACGATGTGAGGTGTTTCATCCTGATCATATTCATCTCGAATCTCTCCGACAATTTCCTCTAATATGTCCTCTACTGTGACTAGTCCCGCTGTACCTCCGTATTCGTCTACGAGCACTGACATATGAATTCGTTCCTTTTGCATCAAAATGAGCAATTCTTGAACAGGGGTGCTTTCAATGACCCGGATCACCGGACGCATTAAGTCTTCAATAGATACATCTTGATTTAGGAAGCTCGCCTTAAATACATCTTTGCTATTAATAACTCCAATCACATGATCTTTGTCCTCTTTAATAACAGGGTAGCGTGTGTACCTTTCGTTCAGCATATAATGAGTCACATCTTCTAAGGTCTGTTCAATCTCTATAGCTGAAATTTCTGTACGCGGGATCATGATCTCTCTCGCCACTCGGTTATCAAATTCAAAGATTTTATTCACATATTTGTACTCAGATTGGTTAATCTCACCCTTCTCATAGCTTTCAGATAAAATGAGTCGCAATTCTTCCTCACTGATCGCCACTTCATGTTCTTTGACAGAATGATAACCAAATAATTTCACGATGCTTCGTGCAGCCCCATTTAATGCTTTAATAAACGGGTACATGACTTTATAGAAAAAGATGAGTGGTTTTGCTGTCACAAGGCTGACGGCCTCTGCCTTTTGAATGGCAATTGTTTTAGGCGCGAGTTCTCCAACAACAACATGTAAAAACGTAATGATCACAAATGCGATGATAAACGAAAGGATGTCAGTTAATGCGGAATGAAGCCCGATTTTTTCAAAAAGCGGATGCAGAAAATGCTCCACCGTCGGCTCACCCAGCCACCCTAATCCTAAAGCTGTGATGGTAATTCCAAGTTGGCAGGCGGACAAATATTCGTCCAGATTTGATATCAGCTTTTGAACATGGATGGCCCTTTTATCACCGCTTTCAATCAGCTGGTTGATTTTAGAGCCTCTAATTTTCACAATCGCAAATTCAGTGACAACAAAAAATGCTGTCGCAGCAATGAGTAATATGACTAAAAATACGTTTAAAATGTACAAAAAAACCCTTACCTAACACTGGTAAGGGCTCACCTCCTCTGGCATCAATTAATCATTACGGCCATTTAGGAAGATCATTACAAAACGGAGCAATTCAAACAGGGAGACAAGGGCTGCTGCTACATACGTAAGAGCTGCAGCATTTAACACCTTGTTCACGCCTCTTTCTTCACTGCTTCTAATGATTCCTTCTGAAACAATGATATCTTTTGCACGAGAACTTGCATTAAACTCGACAGGCAATGTCACAAGCTGAAAGAATACAGCTGCTGAGAACAAAATGATCCCAAGCCCGATTAAGTTAAGGCTGCTGAGCAAAATTCCACCAAGGAAAAGAAGCGGAGCAACACCAGATGCAAAGTTCACGACAGGAAAGATCTTATGTCTCAAAACAAGCGCACCATAGGATTCCTGATGCTGCAAGGCATGTCCAACCTCGTGTGATGCGACTGAAATGGCCGAAATGGAGTGGCCGTAGTACACAGGTTCAGATAAACGAACCACACGCTGCGTCGGGTCGTAATGATCAGTCAAAGTTCCTCTTACCGGTTCAACGGGCACATCGTATAACCCGTTGCGATCTAAAATATATCGAGCGGTTTCAGCACCTGTTTTCATACTGGATGCTTCCACCTTTGAATACTTTTCAAAATTATTCTTCACTTTAAATTGTGCCCAAAATGATAATCCCAATGCGGCAAATGTTAAAAAATAAAAAAACAGCATGCTCATCAGCTTCCTTTTTATTTTATATATTTATTTACAATTTTAATGACTTTTATGTACCATGTACAGCAAAAAGCACTAGGTCTTTTTCAGGGGAATGACCGCACCAATGAAAAAGAAGAACACACCTAAGCAAGCTGTATAAAAGGTCACTGTACCATAAAGTTCTTGAAAAAAATGCAGCCATGAAAAATCATTCATAAAATGATTCACAGCATTTAAATCAAACACGAGTAAGATGACAGCTGATGATAAAAAGTGCACACCAATAAAAAGAAGTACGGTCTTTTGAACGAACGACATTCGAATTCCCTCCTTCTTCTCCCTTATTTTAAGATATGGGTTCTATTTCAATACATGACGAAGATGAAAAAATCTTTCCTCAATCGGGCATACTGACATTAGCATTCTCCTGAAAGGAAGAGTCCGATGAAATCAAACCGTATCTTTATCGCTTGGCTAAGGTGGCCGCTTTATCTTCGAATTGCTATTATCATTTGTTTCTTGCTTCTTTTTTTTGGACAATTAATCGTTTTACTTGAACCGAAGCAGTATCATACGATCTTTGATGGGATCTGGTGGGCGCTCATTACAGTCTCTACGGTTGGCTACGGTGATTTTGTTCCGCAAACCATGCCAGGGCAGGTGGCGGGTATGGCACTCATTTTTATCGGAGCCAGCTTTGTCACCGCTTATTTCGCCACACTTGCCGCCGCTGTGTTCAGCAAGCAGCACCATTATGTTGAGGGCAAGGTAGCCTTTAAGGGGGAAGGACACCTGATTATCGTCGGCTGGAATGAGAAGACGAACAAACTGCTTCAGTCGTTTCAAACGATTGATCCAGCCATGCCGATTGTGCTGATTGATGACTCCTTGAAAGAGGGGCCTCTTTTGGAAAATGTTCATTTTATTAAAGGACATGGGACCGAAGACGGCACACTCCGGAAAGCCAATATTACCGGTGCAGATACACTGATGATTACCGCAGATCAGCATGAAAATGAAGTGACAGCCGATATGCAGAGTGTCTTAACCTTACTTGCTGCAAAAGGCTTAAACCCTTCGCTATATTGTTTAATTGAAATTTTAACAGATCGTTACGTGAAAAATGCCGAGCGTGCTGGCGCCAACCAAGTCATTCATACCTCTGATGCTGTCAATCATTTAATGGTTGAACATTTTCTAATAAAGGAACAGCTTACGGCGATTAAGAAAAAACGACATATGACGTTGCATAAACACGTCACGATCATACCTGTACCAGCTTCATTAGCCGGAGAAACATTCTTAACAGCGCTCCATCACTTTTTAGAGCATCATGTGATCATCGTTGGCGTACAAAAAAAAGAAGGACCCATGATGAATCCTCCCTTTGGCTATGAGCTTCATCCAGAGGATGAACTGATCAGCCTTTAAAGCAGTGCGTCTTCTAATTCCTTGACGAGTGAAAAGCCAATCTCAGCATAAGCCTTTGATACATCTCCATCTTTCTCTTTTGGTTCTTGGAATTGGTTAAAGGATGCGCCCACATTTCCAACCATCGCATGATCATCTAACTTGTCTTGATATACATGCTTTAAGAGAAATGGATGTCCCATTTTCACCACAACCCCTGGCTGATCCAGCTGGCCTTTCTCGGCTGTAAAAGGAACTCTGAGAAAGGTATAGCCATCACGGTTATCAATTTTATAATCAAAATACCCGTGATCATAATCCCAGTTCCCATTAATGACATAACCGAGCGGCTTCATCGTTTCTTCTAAATGGTAAAGTGAAAAGCTTTCACCAGGCAGCCTGGATGGTACATGAATCATACGAAACCCTCCTTTTTTATTAGGGTTCGTTAAAGAGAGGAATTCATACATTTCCTCTCGCGATTTGTACATTGTTTGTAAACGCGGCATCAAATAAGCTTTGATTGGTTGATTGATTCGTCTCGTTATCGCTGCCGGAACCTGCTGTTTCCTTCGTAGTACTCTTAGAACAAATGCGTCCGACATTGCCAAAGTTCACGATTGCCTGGCCAGAAATATCATGAATATAGACATGATTCGTCCTCATTTTTCACCCTCCTCCATTTATTATTCTATGTACAGAACATAGGAAAGCTTGCACAGGAACCTGAAGAAAACAAAAAAGGCACACCTTTATGTAAAGGTGTGCTTTTTCGTCTTATGATTGTTTTAAACGGCTTTCAAGCTCTGCTTTTTTCTCTTCGAAGCCCGGTTTGCCTAGTAAAGCAAACATATTCACTTTATAAGCTTCTACTCCAGGCTGATCGAATGGATTGACGCCTAGTAAATATCCAGACATCGCACATGCTTTCTCAAAGAAGTACACAAGGTATCCAAATGTATAAGCATCCATCTCAGGAATTGTCACGATAAGATTCGGTACTTTTCCATCTGTATGGGCAAGCATTGTTCCTTCAAATGCTTTTTTATTGACGAAATCAACCGTTTTTCCTGCCAGATAGTTCAAGCCATCAAGGTCTTGCTCTTCTGCTTCAATCACAAGCTCATGTCGAGGCTTGTCTACATTGACGATTGTTTCGAACAAATCTCTTCTTCCTTCTTGAACATATTGGCCAAGTGAATGAAGATCTGTTGAGAAGTTAGCAGATGAAGGATAGATTCCTTTTTCATCTTTACCTTCACTTTCACCGAATAATTGCTTCCACCATTCTGCGAAATATTGCAGGCCTGGCTCATAGTTAATCAGCATTTCAATCGTTCTGCCTTTATTGTAAAGGACATTGCGGACGACAGCATATTGGTAAGCCGCATTTTCAGAAAGCTCAGATGAAGCGAAGTCTTCGCTTGCTTTTGCCGCACCTTCCATCATCTGATCAATGTCTGCACCACTCACAGCGATTGGCAAAAGACCGACTGCTGTTAATACAGAATAGCGTCCACCAACATCGTCAGGGATGATAAATGATTCGTAGCCTTCTTCAGTTGCTAATGTTTTCAGTGCACCGCGTGCCTTGTCAGTTGTCGCATAAATACGTTTTTTCGCTTCTTCAGCACCGTATTTTTCAATGAGGAGCTTTTTAAAGATGCGAAACGCAATGGCTGGCTCTGTTGTTGTACCAGATTTTGAAATCACATTAATGGAGAAATCTGCATCTTCCAATAGATCCATCACATCTGTTAAATAAGAAGAACTGATGTTGTTTCCAATAAAAATGATTTGTGGTGTCTTGCGCTTGCCTTTTGGCAAAGTGTTATAGAAAGAATGGTTCAAAAACTCAATCGCCGCACGTGCACCTAGATATGACCCGCCGATTCCGACAACAAGCAGGACGTCAGAGTCAGACTTAATTTTATCTGCACTTTTTTTAATGCGGTCAAATTCTTCGCGGTCATATTGCTTCGGCAAGTCCACCCAGCCTAAATAGTCACTGCCTGCACCCGTTTGTTCATGAATATTATGATGGGCCACCTTCACAAAATCTTTTAAATATGTAAGCTCATGTTCTTGAAAGAAAGGTAACGCTTTCGAGTAGTCAAATTGAATATGTGTCATCGCTTGTAAGCCCTCCATTACGTTAGTTCTGTCCCTTTCACTTTAGCGGAACTAGCTTTTGAAATCAAGTGATCGTCACTGGCATAGCAAAAAGCCGCTTCTCATTCGGAGAAGCGGCAATCTGAATTATAAAGAAGCTTTCAAAATCGATAGAATGTCATCACGGTTAAGTTTCATAAAGTTTCCAAAACCACCATATTCCATTTCTTTTGCTGCAATGTCAGCAATTTTGTCCAGCTGATCCTCACCAATGTCATAATCAGCTAAACGGCTTGGTGCACCAAGGCTTGTCCAGAACGCTGACAGTTTGTCGATTCCTTCTAATGCGATGTCACGATCTGACTTTCCTTCTGTTTCGATATCAAACATGTTCAGCATAAGGTTTTTAAAGCGTTCGACATTATGATCGAGTGTGTGGCGCATCCAGTTTGGGAAGAGGATAGCAAGCCCGCCTGCATGCGGAATGTCATAGACAGCCGACACAGCATGCTCAATCGTATGGGACGCCCAGTCGCCAAAGTAACCCATTTGCAGCGTGCCGTTTAAAGCAATCGTTCCTGCATAAAGAATGGTTTCACGATGCTCATAATTTTGTAAGTCCTCCAGCAGTTTTGGTGCTGTTTCGATGACCGTTTGAAGAACAGCAAAACACATCCGGTCCTGTAAAGGCGTGTTTTTCACATTATGGAAGTATTGCTCAAAGACGTGGCTCATCATATCAACCATACCATACACTGTCTGGTTTTCTGGCACAGAATACGTATGCTCAGGATCTAGAATCGAAAAAGCAGGGTGAGTGACAGAGCTGCCCCACACATATTTTTCATTCGTTTCCCAGTTTGTGATGACAGAGTCCGGGTTCATTTCTGAACCAGTTGCTGCAAGTGTCAGTACTGTGCCAAACGGCAAAGCTTTTTGAGCGGTTGTTTTCTTTGAAATAATATCCCACACATTACCGTCATACTCTGCTCCGGCTGCAATTGCTTTTGTACAGTCGATCACACTCCCGCCGCCAACGGCTAATAAGAAATCAATGTTCTCTTTTTGGCAGATATCGATTCCCTTTTTCACTGTTGTGAGTCGCGGGTTTGGTTCAACGCCAGACAGCTCAAACACTTCAGCATCTGCTTCATTTAACGCACGGATGACATTGTCATAAAGACCATTTTTCTTAATGCTGCCGCCGCCATATACAAGTAACACTCGTTTTCCATAACGAGCGAGTTCGCTTTTGAGTCCTTCTAGTTGTCCTTTTCCAAACATCAATTTTGTTGGATTGTAGTAAATAAAATTCTCCATCTGTTGAAACATCTCCTTACAACGAATATATCCAAAAACATGAAAGACTACTGTAACATATGTACACGATGAACTCAAAAAAAGATAACTGCCCGCAAGCAGCTATCTTTTGTTGTTCAATTATAAAGAAGCGTTCAGAATGGCTAAAACATCTTCTTTGTTTAGCTTTTTAAATTGACCAAATTCACCGCGTGCCATTGCACGGTCTGCAATTAAATCAATTTTCTCATCGTTGATATCATAATCCGCTAAACGGCTTGGCGCACCAAGACTTGTCCAGAAAGCTGACAGCTTGTCGATTCCTTCTAAGCCGACTTCTTCATCTGTTTTGCCCGCAGGATCTACATCAAATACACGCACCGCTAATTGTTTAAAACGGCCTGGGTTTTCTTGAATCACATGTTTCATCCAGTTCGGGAACAAGATCGCAAGTCCGCCTGCATGAGGAATATCATAGACAGCAGATACTGCGTGCTCAATGTTATGAGATGCCCAGTCACCACGTGCCCCCATTGAAAGCATTCCATTAAGCGCAATTGTGCCAGTGAATAAAATCGTTTCACGCAGCTCGTAGTTCTCTAGATCGTTGATCAACTTCGGTGCCGTTTCAATGACAGTGCGAAGAAGTCCTTCACACATACGATCTTGGTAAGGTGTATTTTCTGTGTGATGGAAATATTGTTCGAACACATGTGACATCATGTCAACCATGCCATAAATCGTATGGTTTTTAGGCACAGTGAATGTGTTGACTGGATCCAGAATAGAGAATTTCGGGAAAACTGCTGGACTTCCCCAGCCATACTTCTCATTTGTTTCCCAGTTTGTGATAACTGATCCAGAGTTCATTTCAGAGCCTGTTGCGGCAAGTGTCAACACAGTACCGAACGGAATAGCTTCCATTGGGACGTGCTTACGTGTCACGATATCCCAAGCATCTCCATCGTACTTCGCACCAGCAGCGATTGCTTTTGTCGCATCAATGACACTGCCGCCGCCAACTGCCAAAATAAAATCAATATCGTTCTCTTTGCAAAGCTCGACCCCTTTTCTTACTGTTGTTAAGCGCGGGTTTGGCTCTACGCCAGCAAGTTCAGTGATGGCAGCTCCTGATTCTTTTAGGATGCTGACAACTTGGTCATAAAGGCCGTTTCGTTTAATACTGCCTCCACCATATACAAGTAATACGTTTTTTCCGTAGTGTTTGAGTTCATCTGAAAGGGCTGATACTTCTCCCTTTCCAAAAATTAATTTCGTTGGGTTCCAATAAGTAAATCGATCCATGTGATCTCCTCCTCGCGCTACATTATGCGCCTCATTCATTCCAAAAGTAAAGTAATTTGCTTTCATCCATTTTCTTACGCATAGTTTGGCTAAAAATCTGCAAAATATAAATGTATTGATGCTGTAGCGAAAGGAGGAATCACGATGAGTGCTATTCAGCGTATTGCCCTCGTGCTCACGATTATCGGTGCTATTAACTGGGGACTAATCGGCTTTTTTCAATTTGACTTAGTAGCAGCGATCTTTGGCGGACAAGGTTCTGCATTATCACGTATTATTTATGGTCTTGTTGGAATTGCAGGTCTTGTCAACCTTGGTCTGTTGTTCAAGCCAAGCGAAGAAGCTGTTCGCCGTGACGAGCCGAATCCAGAGGTTCGTTAAATAAAAAGGCTGCCTACATGAGGCAGCCTAAGGCACCGTTTGAAGCGGTGCTTTTTTATTATTTCTTGATAAGGTCTTTACGGTTTGATTGCTCAATCCACTCTTCAAGTTTATCTTTAAGCGTATTGAAACCTTGTGGTGCAGCAGCTTCTTCTTTCACTTGCTGTGGTCTTTGTTTCTTTGGTTTGCTTTCTTTTCTTTCAGGTGCTTCTTGTGTCGCACGGATAGAAAGGCTGATTTTACCTGCATTTTCATCAACAGAAAGAACTTTTACTTGTACTTCGTCACCAATTGAAAGGTGCTCGTTGATGTCTTTTACAAAGCCATGTGTTACTTCAGAAATATGCACAAGTCCTTGAGTTTCTTCATCTAATGCAACAAACGCACCATACGCTTGTAATCCTGTTACTTTACCAGTGTAAACACTGCCTACTTCAAACTTTGTCGCCATGATAACAACTCCTAAATAAATGTTTTAATATTCGTTTATACGCAATTAAAAACTATATCACAGAACGGGCAGTTACGCAAAATATTTTTTAAATGGGTTTAGATTAGATCAAAAGGGGGAATACCTGAAAACAAGAATGCTTTCTAGTATTCCCCCCTAATTTGTGAGGCATGAGTCCATTTGGATTGATGCCTTTTTTTATTTTAAGATGGCTGATGCTTCTTCCTTCACTTGTCGAGCCTGCAAAAAGCGCTGAATTCTTGAAAGTGATTCCTGAAGATGATCAAGTGACGAAGCATATGAACAGCGTATATGACCCTCACCGCTCGGTCCGAATACATTCCCAGGAACAACAGCGACTTTTTCACTTAGGAGCAGCTCCTCAGCAAATTGTTCTGATGTCATGCCTGTGCTTTTAATCGATGGGAACGCGTAAAACGCTCCGTTTGGCTGGTGGCATGTGAGGCCTAGTTCATTCAGGGAGCCGACAAACAAATTACGGCGTCTTCTATAGCTTTTCTTCATTTTCTCTACATCTTCAAGCCCATTTTTTAATGCTTCTTCTGCCGCATATTGTGCCATCGCCGGCGCGCACATCATAGAATATTGATGTATTTTCAGCATGGCATCGCGCAGTACAGGTGGTGCTGCCACATATCCTAAGCGCCAGCCTGTCATAGCAAACCCTTTAGAAAAGCCTGAAATCAAGATCGTTCTTTCTTTCATATCCTGTATAGCCGCCACGCTTGTAAAAGCTTCATCGTATGTCAGCTCCGCATAAATCTCATCCGTAATAATGAGCAGGTCATGCTCTTTCGCAAATTGAGCAATATCTTCAAGCTCTTCCTTTGAATAAACAGATCCCGTTGGATTTGATGGCGAGCAAAGCAAAATGGCTTTTGTCTTCGGCGTCAGCTTTGTGCGAAGATCAGCAGAATCCGCTTTGAAATCCTTTTCAGCGGATGTACTTAAATAGACAGGCACTCCGCCTGCAAGTGTCGTAAGCGCCCCGTATGCTACGAAACAAGGCTCTGGAATGATCACTTCATCTCCGCTGTTTAAAATCGCACGAAAGGCCAAATCAAGCGCCTGGCTTCCGCCAACTGTGATAATGAGTTCTTCTTCTGGACTGTAGTCAATGTGAAACCGCTTATATAAATAGTGGCTCAGTTCTTTTCGCAAAGAGATTAAACCTGCATTCGCCGTATAGGAGGTCAGTCCTTGTTCTAATGACATAATACTTGCTTCTCTGACATTCCAAGCTGTCACGAAATCCGGCTCACCGACACCAAGGGAGATAACCCCTTCCATTGTGGCAGCCAAATCAAAGAATTTCCGAATACCTGACGGCTGAATGCTTTGTACCGTTTCAGATAAATAAGACTTTTTCATTTAAGGAGACACCACGATTCTTTTGTCATCGTCTCCTGTTTCAAACACTTTCCCATCATGTTTATATCTTTTCAAAATAAAGTGGGTAGTTGTTGAAACAACGGAATCAAGTGTCGATAATTTTTCAGATACGAAGCGGGCAATATCAGACATTGATCTTCCGCGGATCACAACGGAAAGGTCGTAAACACCTGACATGAGATAGACAGACTCCACTTCCTGAAACCGATAAATCCGTTCAGCAATTTCGTCAAATCCGACGCCTCTTTTTGGTGTCACTTTTACATCAATCATTGCTGTAACGCCTTCATGGCCATCCACTTTTCGCCAGTCAATCATAGTTGAATAATCAATAATGACTTTTTGATCTTCAAGTTTTTGAATGATGGCTTCGGCTTCTTCTGTTGTCACGCCTGCCATTTTTGCAATTGTATTTAAATCGGCGCGGCTGTTTTCATCTAAAATCTCTAATATTTCAGTTTCTTTTTCTGTTAGTTTCATTTGATTTCACACCTCAGATTATAAAAGCTAGTTTTAAAAAATCTTCTGAACATTATAGCACGTTTTTCCCATTATGCTAAGCAGGGAAAAGATTCTAATGATAGCTTAAAATCCACTTTTTAGGGTACAATACAGTCACCTAACAGAGAGAGTATCAAGTATCGGAGTGAAGAATGTGGACATTGTTCAGCCAGCTTATATGAAAAGTACATTCGGTTTAGATATCTATTACGAGCACTATCCAAATGAGGGCAAGAAGACATTGATCTTAATTCACGGTCTCTTCTCTTCTACCTTCAGCTATCGAAAACTCATCCCGCTTCTGAAACAGGACTTCAATTTAATTGCAATAGATCTGCCGCCATTTGGACAGTCTGAGAAGTCGAATACGTTTATTTACAGCTATCGCAACATGGGAAAAATTATTATTGAGCTAGCTGGTTATTTACAGATTCAGCATGCGATTCTAGTAGGCCATTCAATGGGAGGACAGATTGCCTTATACGCTACCACTGAGCGGCCCGACCTATTTGAAAAGGCGGTTCTTTTGTGCAGCTCTGGATATTTGAATAAGTCAAAAAGATCACTCGTTTACAGCACATATATTCCTTATTTTTATCTGTATCTAAAAAGAAAGCTTTTAAAGCAGGGCATTATGAAAAATTTAACTGCCGTTGTGCATGATCACTCCATCATTGATCAAGAGATGGTCGACGGATATTTAAAACCATTTTCAGATGATCAAATCTTTCGGGGGATCTTTCGTTTGATTCGGCACCGGGAAGGAGATTTAACCTCGGACGTTTTAAAGAAAATGGAAACACCTGTGCTGCTTATTTGGGGCGAGGAAGATCGAATCGTTCCCATTCAAATAGGCGAAAGACTGCACAAAGATCTGCCGAATTCGACCTTACATGCATTAAAAAAAACCGGGCACCTCATTCCTGAGGAAAATCCGGTCTTTGTGTCTGATCAAATCGGACATTTCAGCCTGTCTTAGCGTGAACAGGAGCTGCTGTCTCGCAAGACAAAAAGCTGATTCGCAGTTTGTTGACAGCTCTCTATCGGAAGTAGCTGTTCAAATGAGTGATGGTAGATGGCTTGAATCTCTTTTGCTAAAGATAACGGGTCTTCTGCGTCGTATAATGCACTGATGACGTCAGCAGGCTCCGTTTCATAAAAATCCTCTCCATAATGAAAAGGGTCCCATGCCTTAATGAATTGAATCATCTCTTCTACAGCTTGACTATCTTTCATCGGTATCACCGCTTATAATAAATTTTGTGATGTTTATTTTAGCACAACCAAGAATGGTTGAAAAACAGCTAGAGGTGGGTTTCATGAATTTCGACGAACAGATCATACGTAAAGGTTCAAAATCAGTGAAATGGGATCAAGCAGAGTCTTTGTTCCTGACAACAGATGCCCTCCCGATGTGGGTGGCCGATATGGATTTTAAAGCGCCGCAGGTCGTCCTTGATGCATTGAAAGAGCGATTAGACCATGGTGTATTTGGCTATGCATTTCAAGATCAGGATACGCAGCAGGCAGTAGCTGGATGGCTCAAAAGAAGACACGGATGGACCATTCAGACAGAAGCGGTCACTTTTACACCAGGCATCGTAACGGCCCTTAGTTTTGCTGTTCAAGCCTTTACAGCACCGCATGACGAAGTAGTTATACAGTCACCAGTGTATACACCTTTTTATCAAATGATTGAGCGAAATAGACGTACAGTCTCAACCAATCCTTTAAAAATAGAAAACAACCGTTATTTGATGGATTTTGATGATTTAGAGAAAAAACTGAGCAGACCACAAGCAAAGCTCATGTTCCTATGCCATCCGCATAATCCGTCTGGAAGAGCGTGGACAAAAGAGGAATTAAAGCGAGTTGGAGACCTCTGTGTGAAGCATGGTGTCACGGTCATATCAGATGAGATTCATTCAGATTTAATGCTTTACGGGAAGCAGCATGTGCCCTTCGCCAGCCTTTCTGACGACATTGCACATATCACGGTAACGTGTATTGCGCCGAGTAAAACCTTTAATCTAGCGGGTCTGCAGGCATCTGCTATTATCATTTCAGATGAAGAAAAAAGAACCCTTTTCACCAATGAATTGCAAAGAAATGGACTGTCCAAACTGAATGCATTTGCGATTCCAGCGATGGAAGCAGCATACCGCCACGGGGATGAGTGGCTTGATGCCCTTGTTCTTTATCTCGAAGGCAATATGAAGATGGCGATGGACTATATTGACGAAAATCTTCCAAATATGCGTTATATGAAACCAGATGCTTCTTATTTATTGTGGCTGGACATTCGGGATTATCAATTCAGTCAAGCGGAATTAAAGCGGAATCTGCTAAAGAAAGGGAAAGTGATCCTAGAGCTTGGCCACGTGTACGGACACGAAGGAGACGGCTTTATTCGGATGAATCTCGGCTGTCCTGCTTCAACAGTCAAAGAAGGACTGAAACGTCTTCATCAAGCGTTCACGCTATCAGCTGAATAAGATCTATACGGTAGAAAGAACATCCTAACGGGTGTTCTTTTTAAAGAAAAAAACCCTCCTTTTATCATATCTACTTTGTACATGAAATGATATAATGAGAGGAATTACTATTATTTACGAGGAGAGCATTTAAATGGAAATGTTCAAGGATTTTCTGCTCCATGTATCTTTTATTCTATTTCCAATCTTTTTATATCATGCGCTATGGCTAAGCCGGACCCCTGCTCATTTCCCAAAAACGAATAAACTGCTCATCACAGTATTCGCATCCATCTCTTCAGCACTATGTATTATGTATCCAGTTGGTTCGATTTTAGATTTGCAGACTGGGCTTCAATCCATTCCCCTTGTACTTGCTATTTTATACGGAGGATACATGGCGGGGAGCGTTGCCATCTTGATAAGCATCATTGTCAAATTCGTGATGTATGGCTCTTTCTTATGGATTGGACTCATTGTTGTCCCAATTTACTTTTTCATCCCGTTCCTGTTCTACCGAAAATGGCATCAATATTCGAAGCCAAATAAGCTTTTTTACGGAGTGCTTATCGGTTTATCCAAAGGATTCTTTATTTACATTGGACTGCTTGCGGTCAGCTTACTGGAATACAGCCCAGCTTTTATTATGCAGCAAAAGCTCCTTGAGTTATTTTTCTCAACTCTTTACTACATATTCTTTCTTGTGCTCAGTATCTATTCCATTGAATTCGTTAAAGAAAATGCGGAAATGAGAACACAGCTTGTCCAGTCAGAAAAACTGACCATTGTAAGTGAACTTGCTGCAAGTGTCGCCCATGAAGTACGCAATCCGCTGACAGTTGTGAGAGGATTTATTCAATTGCTCTTTTCGAGTGATCATACAAAAGAGCCGCCTGCCAATAAAGATTATAAAAATCTTGTTCTATCCGAATTAGACCGGGCGCAGGACATTATCACGAGTTATCTTGACATCGCAAAACAAAACTATTATCAAATTGAATCACTCAATCTATCTAAATTACTTGAGGAATGTGCATCACTGATGACATCCTATGCGAATTTTAAATCGGTCACGATTCATCAATCCATTGAACCTGACTTATACATTCAAGGTGACGTAACGAAGATCAAGCAAGTCATGATTAATTTAATCAAAAATGCGATAGAAGCAGCTCCCGAACATGAAGGAAAGGTTGAACTTTTTGCTTCGAAAGAAAATCATAAAATCTGCCTTTATTTCGTTGATAATGGTGTAGGTATGACAGAAAGCCAAATGAAAAAGCTTGGCGAACCGTATTACACCTTGAAAAACAAAGGGACAGGGCTTGGGCTGACAGTGACTTTTTCAATTATTGAAAATCACCATGGAACCATACGTTTCAAAAGCTCGCTGCAGTCTGGAACAACCGTCACCGTAAAATTTCCTGAAGATACAAGAAGAAAATGATTAATCCATTTTTTTTGTTCTTTTTTCATCTATCCGCTCCTGCTTCTTAGACGCACGCACGATGAGACGAAAACAAATAAACGCAGCAATAAAGAACATCACCGTGGTGATCGCCGCCGGGATGTACTCCCTTTTATCTTCAGGAAAATATAGTAGAAAAAGTACGATGAATGACATCTCGCCATTCCCCCTTTTGCTCGTTTACTTCACTATATTGGCTAAAAGAAATGAAATACCTTCCTATGAGAAGGAAATGGAGGAATTTCACATGACAGACATTCAAATTGGACAAGTTGTGAAAGGTTTTTATAAAACAGGTGTATACGTTGGGGAAGTGACAGCAGTGAAACCATCGACCTATCTCGTTCAAGTAAAAGCCATTCTGACACATCCCACTCAAGGCGACCTGCATCATCCGAAAGAAGCAGACGTGCCTTTTTTCCAGGAGAGGCGGGCTTTGGCCTATAGAGAACAGACCAATATCCCTCATCATATGGTGAAACCTTTTGATGGCGATATACCTGATTATGAAGAGTCACTGAAAGAAGCTGTAGATAAATTGAAACAAGCACTCCATGCGGATGATTCCAAATGGGCTGAAAAATCAAGAGCGTGCCTATCTTCTCTTGAGAAAGATTATTTTCCAGAAGACGTCCGTTAATCAGCCGAATCAAAAAAATGCGAGAAATCGATCAGCTCACCAATTTTGGTTGTTTGCGGATTTTCCACATAGGCTCTGTCTTTTTCAAAAAGGGTTAACAGCTGATAAGTCGTCATGGCATCATCGAGTGCTTTATGATGCTTACCAGCTCCTTCACTGCCGTATTCCTTTGCCGCTTTTCGAAGCCCTGTCAGTGTGCGGTCACCAAAAAAGGTTTTATATTCAAAGGCAAGATCCCTCAGCTTCCCCTTAAAAGGAAAGCTAATATGATTAAGCATACAATTTTGCTTCAATACCTTCATGTCCATGTTGCCCCACGTAATAATCTCACAATTCTCTCCCCCATCAAGTGACACGAGCTTCTCGATAAACACCTCAAATGAAATCCCGCTCTCTACATCCTCCTGCGTAATTCCGAGGAATGATTTACAGCGCTTCGTCAGCTTTGGGAACTTTTTCGGTTTGACGTAGCTGGAGAATGTGTCTATGATCGTTTCATCTGTTGCTTTCACTACCCCAGCTTCAATAATTTCAGGAAAAAAGTTTTGTGGATGATATTTTCCATCAGGCATCGTAAATTCAAAATCGACCACAAGCACCGTCTTCTGTTCCACCAGTCTCACCTCACTTTTTCGTCAGTTTTCATTCTCATACCATTATATTAAGGTGGACCTTGAAATCACTTCATTTTCGTGAAAATAATGCAGATTCACTACGCCCAACCTATTCATCTGATGAAAGATCGTTTATTTTCCTTTATAATTATTAAGGAACACGAAATAAATAAAGAAGGTGGTCTCTATCACAAACAGGAAGAAAAACTTGTACATCATGTGGTTTGTGAACTTTTTTGTATCTGCGAGCATTACAATGATCGTCCCTTTTTTATCACTTTACATAGAATCTCTTGATAGCAGCTATTCAAATGAATTTGTTCAAAGATGGAGCGGCTATGTCTTTGGGGTCACGTTTTTAACGGCCTTCCTGATCTCTCCAATTTGGGGGCGGATTGGCGACCGGCATGGCTATAAAAAGATATTATTAATTAACGGTATTGGCATCGCCACAAGCATTCTATTAATGGGGCTTGTGCACACCGTGTATCAGCTATTCGCATTAAGGCTCTTCATGGGGCTTGTCACAGGCTTTATCTCGACTTCAATGGCACTGATTTCTGCACAGACCGAAAAAGCAACTGCCGGTAAAACCCTTGGAACGATGCAGATGAGTAATGTCGCCGGAGGATTGTTTGGCCCATTAATGGGTGGATTCATGGCAGACAGCGTCGGATTTATTTATACGTTTTTCCTCACAGCGGCTGTCATTTATGTGTCAGCTATTGTGATTATCTTCGGAGTGAAGGAACAGCCGATCCGGTCAAAAGAAGCAAAGCGTGTTTCTTACTCACGGAAGGATGTACTCTTTCACATTTTCAAACAGCCTTTACTTATAGTCACGATGCTTTTAACGTTTATTACACAAGTAGGGAACTTTAGCATTCAGCCGCTTTTGGCTTTATACATTCATGATTTACATGGTCCTGTCAATCTCGCTTTTTATGCGGGGCTTGCATTTTCTGCAACTGGACTTGGCAATTTGCTGTTTACGCGAAAATGGGGAGATCTCGGAGATCGAATTGGTCATGATAAGGTGCTGCTTGCCCTTCTCATCCTCTCCTCTATTTTATTCATCCCGCAAGCGATGGCGGATTCGTACGTGATGTTAGTCATTTTCCGTTTCCTATACGGGATGGCACTTGGCGGCATTATTCCGTGTACGACGGCGTATATTCGGATCAAAGCACCTGCTTCTATGCAAGGGGAAGTGCTCGGATACAATGTCAGCTTCCGCTTTCTTGGGAATGTCGTCGGTCCGGTAATCGGCGGCATTGTGGCGAGTCATTACGGGATTCCAGCTGTCTTTTATGTCACTGCCGGCATTTTTCTGTTTGGCGCGTTATTTTTATGGGCGGTCCGCTCGCATGCGAAGACAAAGGAAAGGAGTGTCTGATCATCTTCAGACACTCTTTTTTTCTTGCGGAAAAGCCTTATTCACTAGACTTCACGCCCATTCTTTTCTAAAAATAACCTTCTCGTATCCGCAAAAGAATGGTACGATATGGCTAGAAAATTGAAGAAAGTGAGTGACCTCATGTTTCGTGCAATCATTGGTTGGTTATTACTTGCTGCCCTCATCCCATTATTTGCTCTGACTTTTTATCTATCAAAGGAAGAAGCTGCAAGTGTAAAGCCTGTTAACGAAGTGCTTGATCAAAAAATCAAGCTGGAAAAGATAGATTTTTCCCAAAACAGTTATATGTATGACCGGGATGGTTCTCTTATCTCCGAGATCGTCTCAAACGATGAGAACCGAGTGTTTGTGAAATACGATAAAATTCCTGAACCTGTGAAGGAGCTGTTCCTTCGTTCTGAGGACCGCAACTTTTATGACCATAAAGGCATTGACTTTATGGGGGTAGTTCGTGCCCTTGCTGCAAACGTCAAAAATCATGGCATCAGCCAAGGAGCGAGTACGATCACACAGCAGCTGTCCCGCAACTTATATTTAAGCCATGAACGTTCGTTCAGCCGAAAGTTTACAGAGCTGCTCTATTCCTATGAACTTGAGCGGAAATTCTCGAAAGATGAAATTCTCGAAAGCTATTTAAATACGATTTATTTCAGTAATGGTGTTTACGGTGTCGGTTCTGCGGCTAATTACTATTTTGATAAGCCGCTTAGTTCTTTAACACTCGCACAAATGGCATTTATCTCTGCTATTCCAAACAACCCAACACTGTATGACCCATTAAAACAGTTCAAGCACACAAAGAAACGCCAAGAACGGCTGCTTGGTATTTTGAAGAAAGATGGCGTCATCACCAAAAAGCAATACAAAAAAGCCGTTAAAGAAAAAATCAGCCTATCCTTAAGTGAAAAGAAAAACCTTTATCCTGACTATGTGACATATGCCAATGAAGAGTTTACCGATCTTGTGTCTGATCAGGAGGGCTTTACAAAACGATTGAAGAAGGCCAAAACGGCTGAAGCAAAAAAGGCGATTCAAAAAGAATTATCTGAAAAGGTCAGTGCTCTGCTCCAGGATGGCGTGAAGATTTATACGGCGCTTGACCCTTCCTTACAGAAAAGAGCTGTCTATCAGCTCAATGCTCAATTGCCTTACCAAGGGGTCGAAGGTGGATCAGCCGTCATTAATCATGAAACGCATCAAATTGTTGCACTTGCTGGCGGGAAAAACTATAAGAAATTTGATTTCAACTACGCTTATCAAGCGCAAAGACAGCCTGGTTCTGCGATTAAGCCGCTTTTAGACTATGCGCCTTATATTGATCAAACCGGCGCAACAGCTTCAAGCACCATCAGTGCCGGCAAGTTTTGCAGCAGCGGATACTGCCCGCAGAACTATAATCATAAAACGTATGGAACAGTCACACTTGAAACAGCCTTTAAAAATTCTTACAATACGCCTGCGATCCGAATGCTGGATACAGTAGGTGTCAAAAAAGGCTTCAGCTATTTAGAGAAGTTCTCATTCGAGCATATCGTAGCAGATGATTACCGCCTTCCTTCTGCACTTGGCGGATTTACGAAAGGCTTCTCACCGCTAGAAATAACAGATGCGTACACCGTTTTTGGCAACCAAGGAGCCTACACACAAAGTCATTCGATCACAAAAGTGACAGACTTAAACGGCAAGACCCTTTACAAGTGGAAAGAGTCGCCAAAGCAAGTATATTCTCAGCGGACAAATGAAACGATGCGTAAGCTTCTTTCCTCCGTTGTGAAAAGTGGAACAGGGAAAAAAGCGAATTTCAATGCCCCTTACATCGGTGGTAAAACAGGAACATCCAATGACTACAAAGATATTTGGTTTGTGGGACTGACAGATCAGTACACAATGGGTGTCTGGGTCGGAAGAGATAGAGGGACGGTTGAATCGATTTATCATTCAAGCCCGCACTTACGTATTTGGAAAAATACGATGCAATACGCCAGATAAACAGGAGGTTTGATTGCGATGCATTCAACACATCCACCCCATTTAATTTTATTTGACGGTGTCTGCAACGTGTGCAGCGGAGCTGTTCAATTTGTGATTATGCGCGATCCGAAAGAACGGATGATGTTCGCTTCATTACAATCAGATACAGGACAGCGTATTTTAAAGGAAAACGGTTTGCCTTTAGAAGAGTTCAATTCATTCATTTATATTGAAAAAGGAACACTTTATACGAAGTCAACAGGCATCTTAAAAGCGGCGCGGCATTTAAAAGGGATCTACAGATGGAGCTTTTTACTCCTTGCCATACCTCGCCCAATCCGTGATTGGTTTTATGAGCTGATTGCAAAAAATCGCTACAAATGGTTTGGTCAAAAAACATCTTGTATGATGCCTACACCCGATATTCAAAAGCGGTTTCTTTCATAAAAAAAGCATCCTCCAATGATAGGAGGATGCTTTCTTTGTCTGCTTACGAAGGCAGACTTGCCATCACACTGTTATAAAGCTTAATAAATAAGTACAAAATACCGATCAAAAATGTCGCCCAAAACAGCAGAATAAACATCATAAATCCAATCAAATTCAGCATATTAAGCGATTGATAAATGCGAACCACAACCCAGATAAAATAGACAAGACTTGCTAATGCAAAAAGTCCGACTAGCAGAATGAGCTGCTGCGTCAACAGAAATGCAAGCAAGCTGGCAAATAAATAAACAACGGATGCAATCCGAATTTTCTTTAAGTTCTCTCCTTCAGGGTCCTTAGCGAAAAAAAGTAACGCCAGCTCTAATACCGTATCTGCAATTAGTTTTAAGGCAGATAAGATCATAAAATAAACAAGTGCAAAAGCGGCAAAGAGAGCAAGACGGATGCCCTGTTCTGAGAAAAATTCCAGCATTCCTTTTAAAATACCTGCTTGAGTCAAGAAATCAGTTGTGATACCTACTGTAAAAATCGAAAAAGCAGAGCTGAATAGTAAGATTGAAATCAGCGGAAAATATCCAGTCAAATATGTATTTTTCATAAATAGTTCCTTTCTCATAAGCTCACATTTATTATGGCTCACTTAAAACGGATTGACAAGATGCTTTCAAAGTAAACTGACAGCAAAATCAAATTTATGATTTTGCACGTACATTCCTTCACAAACTTACATTTTCCCGTTAAAGTATTACTGTTACGAAAAAAATCGCGCGTTAGGGGTATACTCGTGAAAAAAACTTTAAGACTGCAAACACGGCTGACGATCTTTGTGTGTATCGTTGTCCTGATCTCCCTTTGTATCACATTCTTTACGATATGGTCGGAAACAGCCAAGAACATTCATCAGCAGGAGCGTGACATTGCTCTCTCTACTGCCAAAATGGTCGCAGAGGCACCGATCACAGCACAATCATTAGAAGATCATTCATATTCATCATTACGAAAATATACAACAAATGTTCAGCAAATCACCAAAACCGAATTCGTTGTCGTCATGGATATGAAAGGTATCCGCAAAACACACCCGAATCCGCAGAAGATTGGGAAACGGTTTGCCGGCGGTGATGAAAAAGCAGCATTACAGGGAAAAGAACATATTAGTACGGCTTCTGGAACACTCGGCAGATCCATGCGTGCTTTTGTTCCTGTTTATGATCAAAATGGTAAGCAGCTCGGGGCTGTAGCCGTAGGAATTACGTTAAAGGAAATTGACTTGATTATTCATCAAAGCTTACTTCCACTCTACTTCGTCACATCACTCAGCCTTCTATCTGGCATCATCGGGGCACTCATTGTGGCAAGAAAAGTGAAGAAGATTATGTTTGGACTTGAGCCGGATGAGATTGCCACATTGCTAAAAGAACGAAGTGCCATGCTAGAATCAACAAAAGAAGGGATTCTTGCCGTCGATCAGCGCGGTAAAATCAAGCTGGCCAATGCAGAGGCAAAACGACTCTTTCATAATATGGGCATTATGGTTGACCCTAGAGAACAAGATGTTCAAACTCTCCTCCCTTCAAGCGGCTTAAAACAGGTCATTGAAACACGCAAGCCGCTGCTTGATCGTGACGTGAGAATGAATGGACTGGAGCTCGTTTTTAATGAAGTACCAATTACAGTAAATGATGAGATTGTCGGGGCCATCGCCACCTTCCGTGACAAAACAGAAGTCAAACACCTGGCTGAGCAGCTTAGCGGAGTAAAAATGTATGCGAATGCCCTCCGTGCCCAGTCACATGAATTTATGAACAAGCTTCATGTCATTTTAGGTTTGGTCCAGCTCAAAAACTACGATGACCTTGGCACCTACATCAAAGATATTGCCATTTATCAGCAAACGGAAACAAATGAAATCATCAACCATGTGAAAAACTCTGTTTTAGCAGGATTTTTACTAGGAAAACAAAGCTATATCAGGGAACAAGGCGCTTCCTTGGAGGTTATTTGCAGCACACAAGTGCCAAATACGGAGGACCCGGCAGTGACGCATGACCTCATTACCGTGATTGGCAACCTGTTAAATAATGCACTCGATGCGGTTTCACATACTGAGACGAAAAACATCTCGATCTCCTTCAGATACGTTCAAGAGCAGCTACACATTGAAATCACGGACACAGGTGTTGGTCTCACAAAAGAAGAACAAGACATCATGTTTGATCAAGGCTTTTCAACTAAAGGAGAAGACCGAGGTTTCGGACTCTACTTCGTTGACCAAAGCATCAAGAAATTGAATGGACATATGATTGTCACGAGTGAAAAAGGAGAAGGAACGACCTTTAGTCTCCGCATTCCGTATAAACAAAAGGAGGATTCACATGATTAATGTGTTAATAGTAGAAGATGATCCAATGGTTGGGGAGCTGAACAAACGCTACCTGACCCAAATCGATGGCTTTGAGTTAAAGGGAATTGCCACCTCTTTTCAGCAGGCGCTTGAAGTGTTAAAAACAGAAGTCATTCACCTCGTACTGCTCGATATTTATATGCCAGGTCAAAATGGGCTGGCTTTACTAACAGAAATTCGCCAGCAAAATCATGCCGTTGATGTCATTGTCATTTCGGCTGCAAATGAAGTGGATGTTGTTCAGCAAACGATGCGAAACGGAGCGGTAGATTATTTAATCAAACCTTTTGAGTTCGAACGATTCCAATCAGCACTGGCAGAGTATAAACGGAAACACGCCCTGTATCAATCCATGAACAGCATTTCGCAAAATGATTTAGATGCGAAGCTTTTTCATAAAAAAGCAGAAGCGGAAAAAGTCCTCCTGCCAAAAGGCCTGACCAAAAGCACACTCAAACTCATATGGACAAGCATTCAATCATTTGGTCAGCAGGCTTTCACGACCGAAGACCTAGCCAATCATACAGAAATCTCTCAAGTCTCCATTAGAAAATATTTGAAATTCCTTGAGGACATCGAAGTGGTGGATGTTGAAATGGCTTATGGGACAATTGGACGTCCTGTTTTCCAATATAAACTGAACACGAGCAATATGAATTTGATTCAGCAATATCTTTAAACTGTTACATCTGACCTTCACGAAAGGCCAGATGTTTTTTTATGGCATACGATGTAACAAACCCCTTGATATCAGTGGTTCTACTGTAATAGAGCACATCACAAAAGCGGCATTATATCATATTTCAGCAGATAAAAAGACATCAAATAAAGCCATTTAACATTTTTTTAAAAATAAAACAAATTTCTATTTATTTATTCGATGGGAAATGATAAATTATGATTGATTAGTTCAACGAGATATAAGTCTGATGTCTTACATCTTCTCTCCTGCCCTCCATAAGTTTCATGAGAAAGCAGGATAAAATACCCTCTTTAGGGTGAGAAGAAGATAGATCGGTCTTTTTTCGCGAGACTTTTCTGAAACTTTTAAATTTTATAGGGGGTTATGTTTTGAAGAAGCGCAAAATTGGACTAGCATTTTCCTTAGTCGTAGCAGCAGGAACCATCCTTGGAGCATGCGGCAACTCTGGCTCAAACAGCGGTGAAAGCAAAAAAGATAAAGATCAATTCACTGTTGCAATGGTAACTGATGTCGGTGGTGTCGATGACAAATCGTTTAACCAATCAGCTTGGGAAGGTTTACAAGCATTTGGGAAAGACAACAATCTAAAAAAAGGTAAAAACGGCTTTGATTACTTACAATCTAAATCAGATGCTGACTATACAACAAACTTAAACACACTTGCTCGTGAGAAATTCGATCTGATTTACGGAATTGGTTTCTTAATGGAAGATGCTATTTCTGAAATTGCGGATCAACGTAAGAAAAACCACTTTGCTATCGTTGATGCAGTCGTGAAGAAAGACAACGTAGCCAGCATCGTGTTTAACGAAAACGAAGGATCATTCCTTGTGGGTGTTGCGGCTGCTCTTACAACAAAATCAAACAAAATTGGTTTTGTCGGCGGCGTTGATTCTGAATTAGTCAGAAAATTCGAAGTCGGTTTCCGCGCTGGTGTTGAAGCAGCGAACCCAAAAGCAAAAGTTGAAGTGAAATATGCTGGTGCATTCGATAAGGCTGACATCGGTAAAGCAACAGCTGAAAGCATGTACAAATCTGGCGTAGACATCATCTATCATGCTGCTGGCGGCACTGGAACGGGTGTCTTCACAGAAGCGAAAAACCTGAAAAAAGCAGATCCTAACCGTAAAGTTTGGGTCATCGGTGTAGATAAAGACCAGTATGACGAAGGAAAAGTACCTGGAACAAAACAAAGTGTCACTCTTACTTCTATGGTTAAGAAAGTAGACACAGCGGTACAAGACTTAACAACAAAAGCAAAAGATGGTAAGTTCCCTGGCGGCGAAGTGATCACATACGGTCTGAAAGAAGGCGCTCTTGACATCTCTCCATCTAAGGAAAACCTTGATAAAGATGTATTAAAGAAAGTGGAAGAATGGAAACAAAAAATCATCAAGGGCGAAATCAAAATCCCTGCAACACGTGATGAATTAAAAGATTTTAAAGCTTAATTTGAGCATCGGGATAAGCGCGCCTTATCCCCTTGCCTCTCCTTTACCTCCTCTTTATTCGTAAAAGGTGGTAAAAGAAAAGCTGCAGCCTCGTTTTGCAGCTTTTCTTTTGCTAGTTTTTATCTTCATCAGCACCCTAAAAAAGGAGCGGTTAAACCTGTGGATTATGTCATTGAAATGTTGAATATACGCAAGGAATTCCCTGGCATTGTAGCAAACGACAACATTACGCTGCAGCTAAAAAAGGGCGAAATTCATGCGCTGCTTGGTGAAAACGGCGCTGGAAAATCAACGCTCATGAACGTGCTTTTCGGACTGTACCAGCCTGAAAAAGGTGAAATCAAGGTACACGGAAAACCCGTGACCATCTCTAGTCCAAATGATGCTAGTGATTTAGGCATCGGAATGGTGCATCAGCACTTTATGCTTGTCGATACCTTTACTGTCGCTGAAAACATCATTTTAGGTAAAGAGCCAAAGAAGTTTGGAAAGATTGACAAAGAGCAAGCCATACAGCAAGTACAAGAGCTTTCTGACCGCTATGGTTTGAAAATAGATCCTGCCGCAAAAGTATCTGACATCTCTGTCGGTATGCAGCAACGTGCAGAAATCTTAAAAACACTTTACCGCGGCGCTGACATTTTGATCTTCGACGAACCAACGGCCGTTTTAACACCTCAAGAAATCAAAGAACTCATACAAATCATGAAAAACTTAATTAATGAAGGCAAATCCATTATTTTAATCACCCATAAGCTGAAAGAAATTATGGATGCCTGTCATCGCGTGACCATTATCCGAAAAGGTCAAGGTATTCGTACACTTGATGTGGAAAGCACAAATAAAGACGAACTTGCAAGCCTCATGGTTGGTCGTGAAGTGTCATTTAAAACAGACAAAAAAGCTGCTTCTCCTGCTGAGGAAGTTCTTCAAATTCAAGACCTCACAGTAAAAGACGCCAGAGGAATTGAAGCGGTCAAACAGTTAAACCTCTCAGTAAAGGCTGGCGAAATTGTTGGAATTGCTGGGGTAGACGGCAATGGCCAGTCTGAGTTAATTGAAGCCATTACTGGTCTAAAAAAATCAGAATCTGGCACGATCATGCTAAACGGGAAAGCCATTCAAAATCTCCCGCCTCGTAAAGTGACCGAATCTGGGATTGGACATATTCCTCAGGACCGTCATAAACATGGACTTGTACTCGATTTTTCAATTGGAGAAAACATTTCCTTACAAACGTATTATCAGCGTCCTTATTCAAAATTCGGCTTATTGAATATGAAGAATATTTATCAAAAGGCAAAACGAATCATTGCGGAGTATGACGTCAGAACACCGAGTGAATATACAGAAGCGCGCGCCCTGTCAGGCGGTAACCAGCAAAAAGCCATTATCGGCCGTGAAGTGGACCGCAATCCTGATTTATTAATTGCCGCTCAGCCGACACGAGGACTTGATGTTGGTGCGATTGAATTTGTTCATAAACGTCTCATTGAGCAAAGAGACTCTGGCAAAGCCGTTTTGCTCATCTCCTTTGAGCTTGATGAAATTATCAATGTTAGTGATAAGATCGCTGTCATTTTCGAAGGCAGCATTGTGGCCATTGTTGATCCAAAAGAAACAACAGAGCAAGAGCTTGGCCTATTAATGGCTGGAAGTACGCAACAGGAAGTGGGGAAAGAAGCAAATGTCTAATCGCTTAACAAATCTGCTGATTCCGCTTATAGCCATTGTACTTGGTCTTTTGGTTGGGGCCATTATTATGCTGGCAAGCGGTTATAGTGTCATCGAAGGCTATGGCGCCCTTTGGAATGGCGTTTTCGGTGAAACCTATTATATGGGAGAAACCATCAGGCAAGTGACACCTTATATTTTATCAGGTCTTGCTGTTGCCTTTGCATTTCGGACAGGCCTGTTTAATATCGGTGTCGAAGGTCAAATGCTTGTTGGCTGGGTAGCTGCTGTATGGATTGGAACAACTGTCCATGCACCTATGTATATTCATCTGCCGCTTGCACTCATCACCGCAGCTGCTGCAGGTGCTTTATGGGGCTTTATTCCCGGATTTTTAAAAGCTCGTTTTTATGTGCATGAGGTCATTGTCACCATCATGATGAACTACATTGCCCTTCATGTCACAAACTATTTAATCTCAAATGTCTTAACAGATAATAAAGATAAAACAGATAAAATCGATGCCACTGCCTCTCTTCGCTCTGGATTTTTTGAGCAGATCACTGATTTCTCCCGGATGCATAACGGTATTTTTGTTGCCATTATTGCGGCGGTCGTGATGTGGGTCATTATTCAAAAAACTTCTAAAGGGTTTGAATTACGGGCTGTTGGAATGAATCAGCAGGCATCACAGTATGCTGGCATGAACGTTCGCCGCAATATCATTTATGCGATGCTCATTTCAGGTGCTTTTGCAGGTCTTGCAGGCGCTATGGAAGGTCTTGGTACATTTGAATATGCCTCTATTAAAGGCTCGTTTACAGGCGTAGGTTTTGATGGAATTGCCGTCGCTTTATTAGGTGGAAATACGGCTGTTGGTGTTGTCCTTGCTGCATTATTGCTTGGTGGATTGAAGGTCGGTGCATTAAATATGCCGCTTGAATCAGGCGTACCGACTGAGGTTGTTGATATTGTCATTGCGATCATCATTCTTTTCGTCGCCTCAAGCTATATTATTCGTCTTGTGATTCAACAAATGAAAAAAAAGGGGGGAAAATAAGTGGGATTTCTGCAAATACTTGAAATCATCGTCCCAGCTACACTTGTTTATGCTGCACCACTTATTTTAACCGCTCTTGGAGGCGTCTTTTCAGAAAGATCAGGTGTTGTCAATATCGGTCTTGAAGGTTTGATGGTCGTCGGAGCATTTTCCAGTATTATCTTTAACTTATTTTTTGCTGATACGTTTGGAGCCTTGACCCCGTGGCTTGGGCTTCTCGTTGGAATGGCCGTTGGCGGATTGTTCTCACTGATTCATGCAGTGGCGACCATTACCTTCCGAGCTGATCAAACGGTCAGTGGTGTGGCCATTAACATGCTGGCACTTGGCGCTACATTGTTTGTCGTAAAACTGATTTACGGAAAAGCACAAACTGATAAAATTACAGAACCTTTCTATAAAGGAGATATTCCCCTTTTAAGTGACATTCCGATCATTGGTGATATTTTCTTTAAAGATGTTTATTATACGTCCATACTTGCTTTAGCCCTTGCGGTGGTTGCATGGTTTGTTTTATTTAAAATGCCATTTGGTCTTCGTCTTCGTGCAGTTGGAGAGCATCCAATGGCAGCTGATACAATGGGAATCAAAGTGTACCGGATGCGTTATATCGCTGTCTTCATTAGTGGACTGTTTGGCGGTCTGGGCGGGGCTGTTTATGCCTCAACGATCGCGCTTGATTTCTCCCATGCTACCATTACTGGACAAGGCTTTATCGCACTAGCTGCGCTTGTATTCGGTAAATGGCATCCATTTGGCGCAATGGGAGCTGCTTTATTCTTTGGATTTGCTCAAAGCTTAAGCATCATTGGTTCTCTCCTGCCGCTGTTCCAAGATATACCGAATGTTTATATGCTCATAGCACCATATGTGCTCACCATTTTAGCACTTACTGGCTTCATCGGACGTGCCGATGCACCGAAAGCACTTGGTACACCTTATTTAAAAGGAAAACGATAAATACGATGTATGATCAATCCCCTGAAGGACAAACTATCTTCAGGGGATTTTTGTATGATAAAAAACTCAAAAACTCCTGTTTATTTTACTTTTATTACACTTATTTTAGTTTAATAAATAGATGAGTGTCACAGAATCTTCTACAATTGAGACAAATAGCATTTGGGGGTGTTTATGTGGCTAATGCACAACAATTGAAATCGATTACAGACGATTCTGACAATAATAAAAGCGTTTTCCGTAAGATCATGTCTTGGAAAATTGGTGTTATTGATCTACCTGTGTATTTAGTACTTGCAGCGATTATTTTAACTGCCGCTTATTTTAATAAAATTCCAGCAAATATGCTTGGTGGTTTCGCTGTTATTATGATTTTGGGGATTTTCCTTGGAGATGTAGGACAACGTATTCCAATCTTAAAAGATATTGGTGGACCGGCGATTCTTTCTTTATTCGTACCATCGTTCCTGGTCTTTTTTAATGTTCTGAATCCGAACTCATTGGAAGCGGTTACGTCTCTTATGAAAACGTCGAACTTCCTTTACTTCTATATTTCTGCTCTTGTAGTAGGTAGTATTCTTGGGATGCAGCGGACTGTTTTAGTACAAGGCCTTATTCGTATGTTTGTCCCTCTAGTTGCAGGTACAATTGCAGCTGTGAGTGCTGGTATCCTTGTTGGCCTTTTAGTTGGTTACACACCGCATCATTCATTCTTCTTTATTATTGTACCGATTATTGCCGGTGGTGTTGGAGAAGGAATTTTGCCATTATCTATCGCTTATTCACAAATTCTTGGTGTATCAGCAGAGTCATTAATTTCTCAATTAATCCCTGCGGCTGTCATTGGGAACGTCATTGCCATTATCTGTGCTGGCGCAATGAAGAAGCTTGGTGAGAAACGTCCTGAACTGAATGGGAATGGCCGTCTTGTGAAATCTAAAGAAGCAAACGAAATTTTCGAACAGCCAGATATGGATGCAAAAGTTGATTTCGGGTTAATGGGTGCTGGTGTACTCGTTGCTTGTACAACCTTCATCTTTGGTGGTTTGTTAGAAAGCTTTGTTCATATTCCAGGTCCAATCTTAATGATTGTTCTTGCTGCTTTAATCAAATACTTAAACGTGATGCCTCAGCATCTTCAAAATGGCTCACAGCAGTTCTACAAGTTTGTATCAAGAAGTTTTACATGGCCGCTAATGGTTGGTCTTGGTATTCTATACATTCCACTTGATGATGTAGCAACTGTCATCTCAATTCCATTCGTATGCGTATGTATCGCTGTTGTACTCGCAATGGTTGGTTCTGGTTACTTCGTTGGAAAACTAATGAACATGTATCCAGTAGAATCTGCTATTGTCACTGGCTGTCACAGCGGACTTGGCGGTACTGGTGATGTTGCCATTCTTTCAGCTTCTGGAAGAATGGGTCTTATGCCTTTCGCACAAGTATCTACACGACTTGGCGGAGCAGCAACTGTTATCTGTGCAACGATCTTACTCAGAATGTTTAGTTAAACTACCACACATAAAAAGCATGAGCTCTCACATGGGCTCATGCTTTTTTATATTTCTTTTCTCCTATAGGATCTCTTATTCATCAGCTAATACAATTCGTAAATATTCCCTGGGCTGAAAAGGATACAGCTTCGTTTCTTGATAGCTCATGTGAAGAAGATGCTCAGAAAATAGCGGCCATTCACTTCCGGCCTGCCACCTTTTTTGATCATTTCGGTCAATCAAGAATGCTCCTCCTAAAATCGTGCAGAATAGGCTTAAGCTGATGGCGATCTTTCGTTTCATTTGATCAGCTCCTTTAAGAAAAGCATGTACGAAAAACAAAACAATATACAATGAGTGTCATTTTTGATAAAATTATTTTTGTGGTCAAAAGAACCTAAAACAAATACAGTTTGCTTGAAATCGTTTCAAACCAATGCACTATGGCTGTATTTACGCTATAATTTTAATTACCAGTTCTTTAGAACGTGAATTTATATTGATCAAAGGAGGTTCATTTTCTTGCAGCTTATTCACTTCGCCATCCTATCACCTTTTTTACTCGCTTTTGTTGTACCTTTCCTTTACAAATATGTGAAGCGTATACATACAGGATGGTTTGTTCTCATCTTGCCGATTCTTTTATTTACCTATTTCATCCAAATGTTACATATCACTTCGAATGGACGAACGCTTTTCTCACAGGCTGAATGGATTCCATCTTTAGGGATGAATTTCACTGTGTATGTCGATGGTCTCAGCCTGTTATTTGCTTTATTAATTACAGGTATCGGCGCACTTGTGGTACTGTACAGTATTTTCTACTTATCAAAGGAAAAAGAACAGCTTGGCTCTTTCTACACGTATTTGCTCATGTTTATGACCGCGATGCTGGGTGTCGTTCTTTCTGACAACATGGTGGTTCTATACTTGTTTTGGGAGTTAACGAGTATCTCTTCCTTCCTCTTAATTGGGTATTGGTATAAGCGTGAGCGCTCTAGGTATGGAGCAACGAAATCACTGCTTATTACTGTTTTTGGCGGATTAGCTATGCTTGGTGGCTTCATCCTCATTTACCTGATTACTGATTCATTCAGTATTCGTGAAGCAGTCAATCAGCTTCAGCTCATTATGGCATCACCTTACTTTATCCCTGCCATGATCCTAATCTTACTAGGTGCCTTTACGAAATCAGCGCAGTTCCCATTCTATATCTGGCTGCCTGATGCAATGGAAGCACCGACCCCTGTGAGCAGTTATCTGCATTCTGCTACGATGGTGAAAGCCGGTATTTATCTTGTTGCCCGCTTCAGTCCAATCTTTGCTATATCAGAGGTATGGTTCTGGACCATTTCCATCGTTGGACTTGTCACATTATTCTGGGGATCATTCCACGCCGTCCGGCAAAACGATTTGAAAGCCATTCTGGCCTATTCGACAGTGAGTCAGCTCGGCATGATTATGCTCATGCTTGGCGTCGGCGCAGCTGCGATTCATGAAAACAATCCTGCCTTTTTTGGCGCAGCCGTTCTTGCAGCTATTTTTCACCTCATTAACCATGCTACGTTTAAAGGAAGTCTCTTTATGGCAGCTGGTATTATCGATCATGAAACAGGGACTCGTGACATTCGAAAATTAGGCGGATTAATGACGATCATGCCGATTACCTTCACAATTACGTTAATCGGTACATTTTCAATGGCCGGATTACCGCCATTTAACGGTTTCTTAAGTAAAGAGCTATTTTTCACAAGTATGATACGAATTTCTGACATCAGTTTTACGGACGTTTCAACATGGGGTGCTATCATCCCAGCACTTGCTTGGCTCGCTAGTGTCTTTACGTTCATTTATAGTATGATGCTCCTCTTTAAAACTTTTAGAGGCCGTCTGAATATAGACCAATTGGAGAAAAAACCGCATGAAGCACCGATCGGCATGCTCATTCCGCCAATCATTCTCGCTGCACTTGTGGTCACCTTCTTCTTTTTCCCTAATATTCTTGCCTATTCTGTCATCGAACCCGCAATTGCGGCGATCATTCCTGAAGCGATTGAAACAGGAAGCCGTTTTTCTGTGAAGATTGAAGCATGGCATGGCTTCCAGCCAGAGCTCTATATGACAATAGGTGTTGTTGTACTCGGCACAATCGGCTACTTGACGCTTTCAAAATGGCGTCCAATGTACAACATCTTTAAGGAAAAATGGTCATTTAACGCTTTATACGACCGCTCTCTTATCGGTTTGGAAAAAGGGTCATACCGCCTGACCAACAGTTATATGACTGGTTTTCTTCGTGACTATCTTGTCTATGTGTTTGGGTTCATGATTATCGTCATTGGCGGCGTCATGTTTTATCAGCAGGCCTTTTCATTTCAAACAGATCAGGCTGCCTCAATTGGCACGTATGAGGTGATTCTTTCACTTGTGATGGTGGCGGCGACGATTGCAACAGTCTTCGCAAGCTCACGATTAACAGCTATTATTGCTCTAGGTGTCATGGGCTACACGCTGTCATTATTCTTCGTGATTTTCAGAGCACCTGACCTTGCGCTGACGCAGCTGATTATTGAAACGATTTCTGTCGCACTGTTTTTGCTTTGCTTCTATCATTTGCCGAAGCTGAGCTTAAAGCAAAAAACGAGAAGATTCAAAATGACCAATTTCATCATTTCATTAGGTGTTGGGGTTGTTGTCACTTGTCTAGCTTTCGCTTCCACAAGTCAGCAGTCACTTGACACTATCTCAACTTACTTTATTGAAAACAGCTACAAACTTGCTGGCGGTGACAATATTGTCAATGTCATTCTTGTCGATTTCAGGGGCTTTGATACCCTTTTTGAAATCACTGTGCTCGCCATTGCGGCACTTGGTATTTATGGGTTATTAAAAACACAAGCAAAACGGAAGAGAGGTGTGCGGCGATGAGAAAGATTGATACGAATGATATGCTTTTGCAAGTCACAACAAAAATCACAGCATTCATCATCTTGCTCTTCTCCCTTCACCTATTTCTTGCGGGGCATAACAATCCTGGCGGCGGATTCATCGGCGGCCTGATGAGTTCTGCGGCTGTCGTTCTTCTGCTTTTAGCCTATGATCTGAAAACAGTAAGACGCATTTTACCCTTTGACTTTATTTATGTAGCTGGAGCCGGTTTGCTCGTTGCGATCCTGACAGGTATGGGATCCTTTCTATTCGGTGCACCTTTTCTATCACATGCATTTGATTATTTCCAATTACCGTTTTTAGGAAAAACAGAACTGGCAACAGCCGTCCTGTTTGATATCGGTGTGTACTTGGTCGTTGTTGGTGTCACCATGACCATTATTCAAATGATTGGAGAGAAGGAATAATGGAATTTCTAATGTCTATTATCGTCGGAATTATTTTTATGGCGGCGACCTATTTGATGCTGTCAAAAAGCCTTCTGCGGGTCATCGTCGGTACTGCTGTTTTGAGTCACGGCGTCCACTTGCTTCTTTTAACAATGGGCGGCTTAAAAAAGGGAGCACCTCCCGTTCTAAAAGAGGGGCTCACATCCT
Source organism: Bacillus sp. G1(2015b) (assembly GCF_001482475.1). Lineage (NCBI taxonomy): Bacteria > Bacillati > Bacillota > Bacilli > Caryophanales > Bacillaceae > Bacillus > Bacillus sp. G1(2015b). Next base: position 88,865 of record NZ_LKIC01000012.1, read on the forward strand.
ATGTAGATCCATTGCCGCAGGCATTAATTTTAACAGCCATTGTCATTGCTTTTGGTGTGACATCCTTATTACTTGTCATGGCCTTCCGAGCCTTCCAAGAGCTGCGAACAGATGACATGGATCAAATGAGAGGAAATGATCAGCATGAATAATCTCGTGATCCTGCCTATATTAATTCCATTACTAGCTGCTACACTATTGATTTTTATAAATAAAAACATCATGCTGTCAAGAGTTTTTAGTGTCTTGGCATCTCTTTCAGCCATTATATGTAATGCATATTTGGTTCAAACGATTTTCACAAATGGGATACAAACCCTTTATTTAGGCGGCTGGAAAGCCCCATTTGGAATTGCCCTTGTCGCCGATCAATTTGCTGCACTCCTTGTGCTGACTGCTTCCGTTGTCGGGCTTGTGACAGTCCTCTTCTCCTTTCAAACGATTGGGAAAGAAAGAGAGCGGCTCTTCTATTATTCTGGTGTGCAGTTTTTGTTAGCTGGCGTGAGCGGAGCCTTTTTAACGGGAGATATATTCAACCTGTTTGTCTTCTTTGAATTACTGCTGATGGCATCTTATATGCTCATTGTATTAGGCGGATCAAAGCCTCAGCTTCGTGAATCACTCAAATATATTGTGTTTAATATCATCTCGTCGGCATTATTTATTGTCGGAGTTGCCTGTTTATATGCAGTGACGGGTACGCTCAATATGGCTGATTTAAGTGTGAAAATAGCTGAATCAGGGCAAACAGGGTTAATCACTGTTATTTCCATCCTGTTCCTCATTGTATTCGGCTTAAAAGCTGGGATCTTCCCGCTTTATTTCTGGCTGCCAGGATCGTATCATGCACCGCCAGCAGCGATTTCAGCTCTTTTTGGGGCTTTGCTCACAAAGGTTGGCTTATATGCGATTGCCAGAGTCTTTACATTAATTTTTATACACGATACAGGCTTCACCCATACACTCATGGCGTGGCTTGCCGCACTGACGGTGATATTCGGTGTGATAGGTTCGATCGCCTATTCTGATGTGCAGAAGATTGTGATTTATAATATTGTCACAGCTGTTGGTGTCATTTTGTTTGGATTTGCAGCCAACACACCTGCATCACTCCAAGGAGCTATTTATTATCTCATTCACGACATGGTGATCAAAGGGGCTTTATTTATGCTGGCAGGTGCCCTCTTTGTGTACGCTGGTACAAACCAACTGAAAAAAATGGGCGGACTGATTCAATCTCAGCCTCTATTAGGATGGATGTTTTTCATTTCGGCTTTATCGCTGGCAGGAATTCCGCCGCTGAGTGGCTTTGTTGGAAAACTAAAAATTGTGGAAGGTGGATTTTCTGCTGGATACATGACGTTTTCTATCTTGGTCTTACTGTCCAGCCTCCTTGTCCTCTACTCTATTATGAAGATTTTCATGTCCGCATTTTGGGGCGAGGAACAGGATAAACGCAGAAGAAAGCCGTCAATTAAAGGAATGGTGTATCCTGGCGTACTGCTTGTCGTCTTATCGCTTGCTATTGGGTTAGGGACAGAGTTCATTGCCCCTTATATCAATCAAGCAGCGGAAATGCTCTCTACACCAGAAAAATATATTCAAGCTGTGCTGAAGGAGTAGATGAACATGGCCTTTCAAATATTACTAAACGCTCTCCTCGCCTTTACATGGATGTTTATGAATGATACATACAGAGCCGCAGACTTTGTATCAGGTTTTGCATTAGGGATGATCGCCATTTTTATGCTGCGGCGATTTTTCCCGCAGCGTTTTTACGGCTATGCCCTTTATGCGATTTTCAAGCTTATCATCATTTTTATTCGCGAGCTGCTTCTTGCCAATTTAAGTGTATTAAAGACCGTATTATCTCCAAAGCTCACGATTAAACCCGGAATTTTCGCCTTTCGTACGGATTTGAAAACAGATTGGGAAATCACCATACTGGCCAATATGATTACATTGACACCAGGTACACTAGTGATTGATATTTCCGACGATCGTTCCATTTTATACATTCATGCGATGGATATTGAAGATGCTGAAAAAGCCATTCACGATATCCGGGTTTCATTTGAGAAAGCGATTCAGGAGGTGAGCGGTAAGTAATGGAACTCATTTTGCAAATTTCACTTGGCATTCTTGCGCTGTCTACCTTGCTTTTTGTGATACGAGTGATCAAAGGTCCCTCTATTCCTGATCGTGTGAGTGCGCTTGATGCGATAGGAATCAATTTAATTGGGATGACAGCCATCGTTTCAATTTTACTGAAAACCACTGCATTCTTTGAGATTATTTTACTGCTCGGTATCCTTGCCTTTATCGGTACTGTCGCTTTTTCCAAATTTCTTGAGAAAGGGGAAGTGATTGAAAATGATCGTCATCGCTAAAGCCATCGTCATTTTCTTTATCCTGCTAGGCGCTATCCTCTGTTTGATTTCAGCTATTGGTGTCCTTCGACTGCCGGATGTTTACACACGTATGCATGCTGCATCAAAAGCATCGACACTTGGCGTTGTTCTGATTTTAGTAGGTGTGTTTTTTCATGAATGGTTTCTTGCAGGCGTTATTTCTGCAAAAATCCTTCTCGGCATCGTATTCATCTTCCTGACAGCACCAGTCGGCGCACACTTAATCGGAAGAGCCGCCTACAATACTGGTGTTAAGCTCGACAAACGCAGTGTACAAGATGATTATGGCGGTTTCCGTAACTTTGTAATTAAACGAAAAGAAGATTCTTATTTATAAAAAGCGAAAAAAGAATGGCCTGATATGTTGGGCCATTCTTTTTTTATCGCTCAACGTGCATATAAAAAAAGCTTCCGCTGCACCGGGAGCTTTTTTATATGCGATCAATGACAGCAAGTGTGCATCTGGACGTACAGATGTGCCGGTCTCGATCATCTTTTATATCGATTTGAAATACCATTGTACGCCGTCCTATATGCACAGGAACAGCTGTCGCTGTCACAACTCCATCGCGTACAGATTTTAAATGATTGGCATTAATTTCAATACCTGAGCAAACTTGCTGCGTTAAGTCTAAATGAGCCGCAGCCCCCATGCTCGCCACTGTTTCTGCTAGAGCAGCAGATGCTCCTCCATGCAGCAGTCCAAATGGCTGTTTTGTTCTGTGATCGACTGGCATTGTTGCAACGCATCGTGATTCATTGCACTCTACAATCTCAATGCCTAGTGCCTCAAGCAGTGTATTTGATCCGCTCACATTCATTAAGGCCCTCTCCCTTCACACGTTTACAGCACACTTTCAGACTTGGCAATTAACACCGCTTCTGTACGAGATCCAACATTCAGCTTATTAAAGATGGATGTCAAACTGTACTCAATTGACCGTTTGCTCAAATGAAGCACATCGGCAATCTCCTGGTTCGTGTATCCTTTTTCCACTTCTCTAAGGATCAAACACTCCCGTTCCGTTAAGAGATCGTGGTCAGTCTGCTGCGCTTGTTCTGGCTTTTCTTGCTGCTGTGAAATCAATTTCTTTAAATAGGACAGCTGAATGACAACTTCTCCTTGCAATGTCCGGTGTATGTATTCAATAATTTTGTCTTTCGTCTCTGTTTTACTAATTGCACCGTGTAATCCAGCCCGAATAGCCTCTTCAAAATAATCATCTACTTCATACCCTGTATAAATGATAATTTTAACTTGATGGTTGGTTTCTAAAATTTGTTTCGCAATGTCCATTCCATTGATATCCCCGAGATTTAAATCCATTAAAATCACATCATAGATGGAAAAGTCATGCGTCTTTAAAAAGGCGGCTTCTGCATCAGGACTTAAACAATCGACTGATAGCTGCTGGTCTGATTCTAATATGCTTTTTGTCCCTTCCATGACAGCCGGATGATCATCAATGACCAATATCTTCTTCATGTCTTCCTCCCTTTAAATCACTCACTTCCATTTTATATAAAAGACTTGGCTGATGCCAAGTCTTAATCCTTAATAAATGGTTACAATTCCATTTCAATTTTCACCTTGAGCCCTTTTTTCGGTGCTGTGTGAATTTGAAGCTTTCCATTTAACGCTTTCACTCGTTCTCTAATTCCCGAAAGCCCCATGCTCATTGTGTGCTGATCAAGATGACTTGCATCAAAACCGACTCCATCATCCTCATAGTGAAGAACAACCTGATCTTTAATACAAATCAGCATCACTAACACTTGAGTGGCTTTAGAGTGCTTCAGGGCGTTGGATAACAGCTCCTGAACAATTCGGTAAATATTCAGCTGTGAATCAATATCAATGTCCAATTCTTTATCAAAGCGTGTCGTATTCAGCCTAATATGAAACGGCGCTTCCTCCTGAATTTGAGAAGTCAGCTTCGATATCGCCTTTACTAAACCTAAATCATACAGCAGCTGAGGCCGAAGCTCATGACACGTTTCTCTCGTCGTTTGAATCACTTTGGACATTTGATCATTCCATGAGATAAGCGAATTTTCAATAGATGTCGGGCATTGGTTATTTTGGAAATTCGTTAAAAACATTTCCGACTGCCTTTTTAGTGATATCAAGTCCTGCAGCACGGAATCATGAAGATCTCTCGCTAAATCTGAACGCTGCTTTTCTTCCATAGCAAACATGATTTTCTTCAGCCAGGCAGGATTGGCCTCGCGCTGTTTCAAATCGTCAAGATGCTCCATCAATTCTTCGATCTTGACGACATTTTCTAAACTGACACTTGTATAAAAGGCCAATGTTTTCAGCCAAGAAATCTCATCACGAGACAATTTTGGTGTCCGTAAATTAGATAAACAGCAAATCACAAAAGAGTGACCGCCCCGCTCACCAATTTTCATCATGAATCCTTTATCAAGCGCAATGATTTTTCCAACTTCACCTAATAATTCTTGAAATTGGTCTACATACCTTTTCCATAGCTTACTGTCCTCTGTCGATTCATCAATCTCTTCAACCTGTCCATCTGCCTTCACTTCAAGCACAAAGGCTTTGTTCACAACAAGTACTTCTAAAATGGTGTATTTTAACTGATAGAACACTTGGTGAAGTGATGACGCCTCACGAATGAGCTGCGTGAATTTAAACACGCTATCTTGGTAATTATGCTTCTCTGAAAAACGCTTCAGACGAAAACGGAAGTCGATGATTTCTTTAAAATAGAAGACAGTGAGCATAAGAATATACGTGATAATCGTAAATTTCATTGTATAAAAGTTAGCACTTGGCTTCTGAATGAAATCAAAGATAACGACTACCACTATAGTAGGTGTGATGGCTAAAAGACTATAATATTTGATTCTCCCCAAGAAGAAATCAACATTATATAATTTATTTGTCATAAATTGATAGACTAAGAAAAACGGAATCAATAGAGCGAACGATGCAAGGATATAAGGTGAAATAAAATATTTATGAAACAAATAAGGAATAATAAAAAATAGCATAAATGGACTGAATGATGAGATCAAAATAAGTGCAAAGGCACTAAGGACATTTCCGATTTCAGTCCCTTTCAACTTTTTAGCAGCCCTTAAAGTGATAATAATCGTAATAAATGCAAGTGCAAAGAATGAAAGTAAGTTAAAAGCAGCTAAAACCATATTTTTAAACAGAATTTCTAATACAATATTTATAAAAGGGACGGCATACAAACAAAGAAGTACACGCCAACTAATAATTTCCGTTCCTAATTCCTTTATATATTGATACATAAAGTGCATATACAACGGCGGTACACAAGTCATCGTAGAAATGACGATAAAACCGCTAATATATTCCCCTTTACCAGAGCCGCCAGAACTTACATAGGCTACAGCAACAGCTAGCAAAAAGAGAGCAAGAATGTATGCAGACTCTTTTTTCCTAGATTTATTGATTTTTAAAATCATAAATATACAGAATAAACAAATCGAATAAAAAATGATAGGTATTAAATAAATAAACAGATTTTCTTGACTTAATAAGCTTACATTCTCTATTTCAATTTCATCACCATGTCTATCAACAACTAAGCTCTTGACATTCGCTAAATAACCTCGTCTTACTTCTTTGGTTGGTTCTTTATTACCGTTCACTTCAAGGATGATATCGCCTTTTCTCACACCAGCATAATAGCTGTCTGTAAAATCTACAACATCCTCTATTTCAAGTTGTCCGTCACTATTCACCGAAACGACTGCTCCTACAAAAATATTAAACACATTGATGTAGGAAATATAAATCACATAAATGAAGCTAAGGATCAGTAAAATAAAAGTTAATTTCGAGTAAAATTTTTGCATAGACCCTCTATACTCACCCAGCATCTCTCCATTTTTTTGATCTAATGGTGTCTTCTTTTTGAAAACCTTCAACAATAATGCTTGCAGTCACTTGATCAACGTGAAGTAACGATGCATTTCCATTTGCAACTTGCTTTAATGCCAAAGGATTCTCCACTAGATAACTAACTAGTTTCTGAATGTTCATCTTCTCCATCTCCAATTAAAAAGAGTATTAGCTTTTCCTTTTTAGAAGCCTCTAAATGTAGTATTTTGAATGCTTCTTTAAACTTATTTCTGAGAAGGTTTCTCATAATAAATACATATTGTTGAACACCAGATTCTTTTAATTTATCCTTTAATTCTTCAGAGCCGATGCTCTTATCCTCTGATTGATAATAACTGAGCAAGTCTGAACTGGATGGATTAAATTCATTTTTTAAATATACTAGCGGTAATGTTTGCATTCTTTTAAAATCAATATTCTTTTTATTAAAAAGAGCCACATAGTCATTTTCAAGTTGCTCTGCCATGCCTAGATAATAAGCATATTCTTCTACATTTTTTTCAAATGAACCTGTTGCCAAGATAACCCCTAACATACAGGGTAACACAAACAGTGATCCTGCCTTTAACTTCATGATATTTAAACAATCCTGCTCATTCTCCGGCTCCAGTGTCATATCCAAATACTGTCCTTGCATTGACTGAAAGGAATAGGAGTATACACTGTTTAAAAGCTCCGGTGCATGATCAAGCTTTGAAAAGACTTCAAAGCTCAATACAAAAAGAACATTCGCCGCATTAATCGCAATTCCGCTCTGACATTTCATCCAAGGATACGAATCATTGTCCTGATCTTCAATATCATCTAATATATCGGCTGATAAGATGAGAAGTTCAATCCCTGCTGCCAGTTTTGTAATCGCTTGCTTGTCTTGACCGCCAAATGCCTCATAATGCTGGTAAGCTAATTGTCCAAAAGGGAATTCATTCTTTATATCAGTAAATTTCAGAAGCAGCTTTTGTAAATCATTCTGCCTGACTGCATGTTGAATAAAATCAGACATATTCTGCTTGATTTTTGTATTCTCTAGATAGTTTAGCATACTCGATCTTGTACCTCACCCTTTCGTCTTTTATTTTACTAAAAAGACATAAGCAAATGTCCACTGACATCGCTATTTAACAATTATATAATAATATATCCTTTTTTTGTATGTATTTGGATAAAAAAAAGACTTGATGATTATCAAGTCTTTAAGAAATTTTCACATATTCATATTTGTCGTATTGATCAATGCTTTTGTTAATGTTATGAAGAGAAGCCGTTGTTTCTCTGATTTCGTTTTCAAGTTTCCATAATAATTGTTTAAGTTCTTCGATTTCATACTTTTCCATCGATTCCACTCTCCTTTTTTGGAAGATCAATGTATTTGTGTATGGTGATTGGGTCATAAGTATTTGATCTGTTACTAACAGTGTAAATGTAATTGAGTATTTTTTCACCGAAAAGTATGCACAAAACGTGTGCGCGATACCGCAAAATTCAATAGGTCTTTTTTCATCATTTTCTGACTTTTCAAATCATACTTTTATCTCAATTTCAAGGGAATTGCGTCATTTTTGCGACAGGAATAGGCATCATTCGTCACACTTTCCTCCCAACAGAACGTACGATCCCCTATATATCTTCGGTTTTGCGTGTCATAGGTCAGACGACAGACGCTATTGTGGACACCGCAATTTTTTGGCGACATTCACCGAAATTGACCGCAAAAGTACCTATTTTTACGCTGGAATTACAAAGATAGAAAGATCATTTTGATTCTTTATTCTGATTTTCTACATACATTTAGAACAGATATCCGTCCAATTTCACGCCAATGAGAGAAGAGGTGACCATGTGTTTTACTATGTACCTTATCCTGCTTTGCAGGTTCCCGCAATGTGCAGCGCATACCCGACGCGCACGCCAATGACTTTTCCTCCAGTTGATGCCCACTCATTTCAACGAGCCGCAAAGGAATCAGCCCGTCTCGTTGCTGATGCTTCACTCATCACGCAGCAAATTTCCAGCTCTCTTCCGTTTGCACAGCGCATCATGGAGGCTGCTGAGCGCTCTGATTCGACAAGTGTCATCCGAATGCTGAAGCAAATCGGGGTGAAAAGCGGCATTGATATCCGCTTTAGTCCAGAAGGCATTCGAATCTACTTGTCTCTTGCCTCCAGCAGACTTTTCCTTCTTTTACAGTGGGCATGACAAAGAAAAAGCCGCTCTCACGCGAGCGGCTTTTCTTAAGATTCAAACATTTTATGGCACCATTCAATGGCTTCTATATAACAGCCATAGGCTTCCTGTTTCGGGAGATTTCCATCGAACATTTCATCATCCCATTCATTTCGTTCAATACGTTTGGCCACACCTAGCACAAAAGAATAATCATTTTCATAGCCAAGTAGTGCCTCGCCAACTTCATCAGAAAGTGGCAACTCCTTCACAAGTTCTGTAATATCTGCCCTGACAAGTGTATCAATGAGAGAAAACATGCCTGTCAGCATATAAGAGGCAGGGTGCTCCCGTTCAGTCCGATAGGCAATCAGTTCACACGTTTTGGCACGAATGAATGACATTTTGATAATTTCTTTTTGGCTTGAGTTAGCTTGGACATTCAGTTCTTTAAACGAAAGGATAAAGATCCAGCGCCGAATTTCATTAAACCCAAGCAGGATAATCGCCTGCCGGATACTCTTAATTTGATATAGACGTCTCATGCCGCCTGAATTCAGCATTTTTAATAATTGATATGATAGCGAAAGGTCACTTTCAATAAAATGGGTCACGGTCTGGATATTCGGCTGGTCCTTGCTTAACTCATTTAAAAGCTGATGGTACGCATGGAAGCTGGTCGATAATGCTCGTCCTGATATCACATGCGGCTCACTAAAGAAATACCCTTGAAACAGGTGGAAACCTGCTTCTAGCGCTTCTTCATATTCTCTTCTCGTTTCTACTTTTTCTGCTAGAAATCGAAGGCGATACTTTTTATACGTATTCAGAATAGCTCTTCGTTCTTGCGTTGTCGTTTTCAGAAAGTCAATTTTTAAAATATCAATGCAATAGAGGAGTTCCTCAAGCAGCTTGTCACTATAATGTGTTCCGTTTAGGAAGAAATCATCGAGTGCAATCGTATATCCCCATTTTTTTAACTGCTTACATCTCATAATAAGTGCCGGGGTAATCGGTACATTTTCTAATATCTCGATCACAAGCTGATGCGGATCAAAATAGGTGAGCAGATCAGATGAAAGCAAGCTTTCGGTGAAATTAATGTAGCATCGTTTTCCTTCTGTCAGTGTTTCGATGCCGATATTTAGAAAACTGTTGATAATGAGGTCCGTTGTCGCTTGATCACCGTCTTCAGCGCTATATGTATTGGTTTCACTATCTCTATAAAGCAGCTCATATGATACGACTTGTTCTTTTCTATTAAAAATAGGCTGTCTCGCAACAAACACCCTCAACTGCTCCAATCCTCCTTTATGCCATGACAAACAAGATGTGCTTTCAGTATACCAAATGATTGCGCTTTTAGTTCATTTTCAATCGGTCAAAATAAAAAAAAGAGACCATCTGGCTTGATGATCTCCCTTTCTTCTAATCATTCGCTTTCATAAAGCTCTTTTTTGATTTTATTTTTCACATCATGGATAAACTGCATTTTATTATCCCAGCATTTTTGACTCAAATCGACTGGATATTCTTCTGGTTTGCTGATTCGTTTATATTCCTCCCAGAAGAGTCCAAGACTGTCCTGCACATAGGCCTGAATTGTTTGAATATCCGGATTGTCATAGACAAGTTTACCTTGTTCAAAAATCGGGACGTGAAGATCTTTCGCCACAAAGTTTGTCACGAATTTACTAATAAATGTATGCACGGGATGGAACATTTTTAGTTTATCCTCACTATGAACATCTTCCTCTTCAAGTGCAATGTAGTCACCTTCAGAATGATGGTTCAATTGATTAATAATGCGGTACACCCGTTTACGGCCTGGTGTTGTCACTTTCTCTGGGTTGGATGAAATTTTGATGGTATCATTCATTTTACCGTTTTCTTCAATGGACACCAGCTTATACACTGCACCGAGAGCTGGCTGATCGAATGCTGTGATCAGTTTTGTCCCAACACCCCACACATCAATTTTGGCGCCCTGTGCTTTTAAATTCATAATGGTGTGTTCATCAAGATCGCTTGATGCAATGACTTTTGCATCATGGAATCCTGCTTCATCCAGCATTGTTCTAGCTTTTTTAGACAAGTATGCAAGGTCCCCGCTATCAAGTCTGACACCAATGAAGTTGATTTTGTCTCCAAATTCTTTCGCTACCTTAATCGCATTCGGAATACCTGATCTGACAGTATCATACGTATCGACTAAAAAGACACAGTCTGTATGTGTTTCAGCATATTTTTTAAATGCTGTATATTCATCGCGGTATGCTTGTACAAGTGCGTGAGCATGTGTTCCTGATACAGGGATGTTAAAGCGTTTCCCAGCACGAACATTACTTGTTGCCTGGAAGCCGCCGATGAGTGCCGCTCTTGCTCCCCACATCGCCGCATCCATTTCATGTGCCCGTCTTGTTCCGAATTCTAATGCTGTCTCATCTTCAATGATTCCTTTAATCCGAGCTGCTTTTGTTGCAATCAGCGTCTGGAAATTCACGATATTGAGCAATGCCGTTTCGATTAACTGAGCTTCAACAAGCGTTGCCTCGATGCGCATAATCGGTTCATTCGCAAAGACAATTTCCCCTTCTCGCATTGAATGAAGTGTACCTGTAAAGGACAATCCGCTTAAATAGTCAATGAAATCGCTTTTATAACCAAGTTCATCTTTTAAATACGCGAGATCGCTTTCAGTGAAGGAAAAGTCCGATAAATATTCAATCGCTTTTTCTAAGCCAGCAAATACAGCGAAGCCATTGTCAAATGGAAGCTTTCTAAAGAAGAGTTCAAAGACTGCCTTCTTCTCATGTATGCCGTCTCTCCAATACGTTTCTGCCATGTTAATTTGATAAAGATCTGTATGTAGTGATAAACTGTCGTCATTAAACCGATGCTCCAACTTCCATTCTCCTTCCCTTACTTAACCACTTTCGCACCAAGCGACTGCTCAAAGTGAGAAAGTGCCCACTCGTGCCCCGCTTCATTAAAACTCGCCACAGCATTTTGGTGAATCACAAGTTCAAAGCCTTTATTGTACGCATCAACAGCTGTATGAAGTACACAAATATCGGTACATACGCCGGCTAAGTGAAGTTCCGTGATGCCGCGCTCGCGCAGTTTCATTTCTAATTGAGTGCCTGCAAAAGCAGAGTATCTTGTTTTTTCCATATAGTAGACATGTTTTAAATGTTTTGACGTGTGAAATAGTGAACTTAGTTGTCCATAAAGTTCAATACCCTCTGTTCCGCGAATATTATGGGGCGGAAATAACTTTGTCTCTGGATGATAAGGGTCCTCTTCTTCATGATGATCGACAGCAAAGACGACAAAGTGGCCTTCATCAATAAATGAAGAAGTGATCTCTGTGATCTTAGACTCAATCGCCTGTCCAGGCTTTCCGCATGTCAGTTTTCCATCGTCTGCAACAAAATCAACTGTATAATCAATACAAATCAACGCTTTGCCCATCCGCATCTCTCCCATATGCTCTTTTGAATCATTATAGCTTATTCATTTCACTAGGGAAACCTATTCAACAGATTCATGAGAAAAAGCTTTTTGAAACAGCTCATCTTTTAGATAGATGTGCTCTTGATTGACCGCACTTGGCATCTCTATGACAAGACCAAATGGAGAGTGCGCTTCATGATGATTCACCACTTTAAACGAACATCCAGCGGCATTTGCCATTTTGACATATTGAGAATAGGAGGCATAGGACAATTCACCATTTAAAAGAACTGTGGCCTGGCGATTGGTCTTCAATATTTGTTCGACCTCATGATACGGTTTATTTCTTGATACCTGTCCCTTTGTCAGGGCGAGAAGCGCTCGTTCCCTTAATGAACCGAGAAACATTCTTCGTTCATCTGGTTTTGTTTCAGCATGTCCAAATATCCCTTGCTGCAAATAAAAGTCTACGGATTCTTCTTTCATCGCTGTGTTCACTCCTGGTTTCTAAATTTACATTTCTGTGACCCAGTGCACAACCTTGAGTGCGAGGTCACGTGCTTCATCTGTTTCTACTCTTTCCATTAAGGATTGTTCAAGCGTATGGATGAGCTGCTCTTTTTCGTCCTCATACGCAATGGAAATACTCCATTCAATGTCAGGTACGGCAACAAGCGTTTTATATTCTTTTTTATTTTCATGTAAATATACATTGTAGGTCTTTGGTTGTCCGCTTGTGATGTGTGCTTTTCTAATTTTCATTTGACTCTATTCACACCTCTTTTTTCTTCTTACATCCATATCCATTGTACCATAAAAAAAGACAGCTTCTGAAAAGGAATTCCCTTTCAAAGCTGGCTACGCATTAAAGCTCTTTTGCTGGCTGATCAGGTCTATATCCCACATAAACGTAACGTTTGGACTGCTAAAAAATTGGACAAAGTCCCCTGCATTATAGGTACCTGAACCACCGGCGGAGTGATCGACACTTTTTGGCGAAATGGCAAAAACATCACCGAAATGTGCAGAACCATTTCCAATCACACGGTCAATATGAATAGGTCCAACAATCGCTGGCATCTTTCCACCACCTTTTCTCCCCACATCATATGCCCAGCTCAAAAATACGTGTATGAAAAATAAAAAAGACAGCTGATCTGTAATCATCAGCTGTCTTTCTATGCGTTAAATGATTGAGGCTGGCCAAACAATGTGAAGTCCCAAAGCATTGTGGCATTCGGATCACTTGTAAGTGACATATAATCACCTGAATTAAAGGCTCCCGCTCCGCCAGTAGAGTGGTCTACAGCCAAAGGGGCAATGGCCAGGACATCACCGAAAGTAGCTGCACCGTTTCCTCCTAATGACTCGATATGAATAGGTCCAACGATTGCAGGCATCAGAATCTCCCCCTATCTGCTTATCTCAATCATCTTATGCAAAAAGGGAAAAGGTGTGCATCTGTCCTAGACGTTTAAATGCTGTTCCTTACGAGATCGCTGACGCAGCTGCACCAATCTGACAATATTCAAGGTGATGGCTTTGAGCAGTGCATAAACAGGAACCGCAAAGATCATGCCAAGGATCCCGCCAAAGCTTCCTGCCCCAATTAATAAAAGGATAATGGTCAAAGGATGTGTGTTGAGGCGTTTCCCAATGATCAATGGAGAAATGACATTTCCATCAACTTGCTGAACGACAAGAATGACAATGACTGTCACCACCGCTTTTCCAGGCGAATCAAGAAACGCAATAAGCACAGCTGGTGCCGCGCCAAGATATGGCCCAAGGTAAGGAATCACATTCGTGACCGCAATGATAATACCGAGAATGAGCGCATATTTCACACCAATTAATAAGTACCCGATAAAACAAGCCACTCCAACAAATAAACAGACGACAATCTGCCCTTGTATGTAAGCCGCAAGCGTATCGTTTAATTCTTTAAAGATTTTCAATCCTTCTTTACGGTAAGGCATTGGCAAAAATTGAACGAGCTTGTCCGGAAACTTATGTCCGTCTTTCAACATATAAAACAAAATGAACGGAACTGTGATCACAGCTAAAGCAATATTGGCAATCACACCAAACACAGCAGACATACTTGAAGCAATATTTTCCGGCAAATCTTTTAATGTCGAAACAATTGTCTGTTCAAACTTCGAGACGGAGACATAATCTTGATTCATCATCCAAGTAAATGTTTTAGAATGCGAGAAGTCATTCATAAATTTCTGCATATCCGTCACATAACCAGGGAAGCTTTTGACAAGTCCACCGACCTGCGTGACAATAATCGGTCCCGCAGCATTCACAATAAACGTGATGAGTCCGATGAACAAAAGATAAATGATCAGGATAGCCAGTGTCCTAGGAATTTTCTTGGACAAAAATCGAACAATTGGATTAAAGATGAAAAAGAGAATTCCAGCCAGTAAGATGGGAACAAACAAGGTTGAAGCAAATAAAATAATCGGCTGAAATAAAAACGAAACCTTTGTTGATACATAAACAATGAGTAAAACAAGTAATATTTGGAATGTCCAAAAATGAACTTTAGATTTTAACAAAGATGCTCCTCCTGTTACGTATTGATCTTATTAAAAAACTACTATTCAACCCACCTTCTGTCAACTGCTTCTTGTTTTAGAACCTTATTTTTTGTAAAAAAAAGAACAATTGGTATATCATGCACTTTTTCCAGATATACATTCTGTAAGCATGAAAAAAGCAGACACCTTTGCGTCTGCTTGTTACACTCTTTCACTGTGATCAGGCATCACCGATACAATTTGCTGGATCCGCACATAAAAAACTGATTTTGCCCCTGCCTCAATGACAATATGATCCGGCATGACTTCTTTCAATTTTCCACGCACCGTATCTTTCACTGTTTGAACAATTAATCTCATACCGATTACTTTCTGCAATGTTTGATAAACATATGGATCAACTAATGAAACAAGCTGTGGACTTCCTTGTTGTGCCATCCTACCTGCCCCTTTACTTGTGTATTTACCCACAGCGTATGCAATGACCCATGTGAATGTCACTCAGGGCAAACCCACAACATAAATACCATATTTTAACATTTTATGTTATTTTACATCTTTTGGAAGTATAATAGATTGGTGCTGCCAACAACTTAAATCATTTGAAGAGGTGAATGATCTTGAAAAAACTCATCTGTCTCGCTGCTGTCATGCTCTTTTTTTCCTTTGCAAGTTATGCGTATGCAGGATCAATTGGAGATGAACCTGGGACACCGGGGAAGTGGTTTAAAGGAGAAGCGCCAGTTCAAAAAGACGAGTCAAAACCGCCACTTGTTTTTGTTCACGGCATTAACAGCTCCTCCTCCACATGGTTCGACCGAAACGACATGGCAAAGCAAGCTGTTCTGAACGGATACGAAAGCGCATTCATAGATTTGTATCCAGATCAGGATACGAAAAAGAATGGCAAACTATTAGCAGAAAAGCTAAAAGAAATCTATGATGTGTTCGGTCGAAAACTCATTGTGATTGGTCATAGTAAAGGCGGGGTGGATACACAGTCCGCACTCGTGTATCACAATGCCCATCCATATGTAGAGAAGGTCATCACACTTGGCTCCCCTCATTACGGGACGCCGCTGGCAGATTTAGCGTATAGCAAGGGCGGAAGCTGGCTCGCGGAAATTCTTGGACAAAAAAGCGATGCGCTCTATTCTTTGCAAACGGGGCTCATGGCGGCTTTTCGAAGTGAAACCGACAAGCTGGAGAAGTTTCCTCAAAAATACATCACTTATTCGGGATCGGAATGGGGCACATTTGGCGGGGTGCTGTACTTAGGCGGCATGTATTTAAAGAGCTTTGGTGCAAACGATGGCGCCGTCACGGTAAGCAGCACAAGACTATCATATGCAAACAATATTTTAACAGGGAAATGGGATCACAACTCCATTAAAAACGGCACAAGCATGTTCCCTGTGTTCCAGCATCAGCTGCTGGCAAATGCCGCAAGCACTGGAAGTGAAAATATAGAGAGCCCGAACTCTACTGAGCTGAATACAGATGTTTATGTGAAAGGCGGAGAAAGTGAAAAGGATAAAACAGAAGCGTTCTATGTAGAGGAAGGAACGAATGGCTTATCGATTCAGTGGTTAAATGAAAGGCAGGAGGCGTGGCCGGAAATCATCGCCCCAAATGGAGACGTCTTAACAAATCTGAAGACATCGGAAGCATCTTTCCCATATGAAGGCGCATTTTCGCACCATGTGCAAATCAATAAACCCGTTCCTGGAAAATGGACAATTCGATCAAATTCAGAAAAAATGACTCCTTATTTGCTGCTCGTATCCTTTGATTCACCATTAAATGAAGAAATCAAAGCAGAAGCAGCGCAATCAGGGGATGATGCATCAACCCATTCAAGCGGTCTGATTAAACGATTAAGCAAGAAAGTAGAAACCTTTTACTTTAAGGATGCCCAAAAAGATCATCCTCTCAAAACAACTGCTTCATCAGCTGTTCAATTGAAAAAAGAAGGTGCTTATTCTGTCACGGTTCATTACACTGGACTCACTGCATCAGGTACATCAGCATTTAACCGTACCGTTATTCGCACATTGTATGTCGATCAGCATGGAAATATTCATGGTGACATTCCATACTAAACAGAGCGTTTCATGGGCTGAAGTGCCTGTTGCACTTTCTGATCCAATTCCGTGATTTTTTTCATTGCAAGTGATTCGTCTATTTGTCTGTAATGGTGATGCCCGCCAGGCTCTTCATCCATTTCATCTGCTTTCTTAACGATTTGCTGGAGTGTGTCCTTATGAAGGTCGCCCTCTGGCAAATATGAATCCGTATGAAGCAAAATTGCAAGCGCAATATCTTTGGCTGCCTTTGGTTCCTCACCGAGGCGTATGAGCAGTTTGTGAGCACGCTCCGCGCCTTTAATGGCATGAATATCATTCCGTCTATATGTCTCGTAATCCCATTCTCCGCCAGCTGTATACCATTCATAGTGGCCGATGTCATGCAAGAGGGCTGCTTTCACAGCGAGATCTGGATTAATCCCAGCCTGCACCGCCAGTTTGAATGCGTGATAAGCACAAGCAATCGCATGGGCTTTACCTGAACGATTTAAATATTTTTGAGCGACTGGATGGGTGTAAACATCCATTAATGTAACCTTCCTCATGGAAACCCCTCCTTATCTATATTTTTAGCATCCTAACATATTCTGAAAAGAAACTCAAATATTCTGTTATATTTTCTATGAGTCTCCAAAATAGCTTATGTCAAATAAGCTGTTTTTGCTTGTACAATACGAAAAAAGCAGTCGTTATGACTGCTTTTTTTCTTCTTTTCAGCGTGATATGAAAACCCTTGAAGTCTAGGAAGGCCGAGTACTGGCGCGGAGCGAATTTGACATTCGTGAGCACTAGCACGCAGGCCTGACACCGAATGCGAGGGTTTGTCTTTACGCTGCAGCAGTCGTTATGACTGTTTTTTCACATACTCACGTGCATCGTAGACACATCCGCCAGCTGGATCATCTCCTAAAAGATCGAGCAAAATCCCTGCGACTTCATCTGGACTCTTCAGTGTGCCTGTTTCATATAATTGCTGAAAACGGTCTATTTGTTCAAAGTCTTGTTTTGATGACTTCCGAATTTCCCCCTGCATATCTGTATCGATCGTGCCAGGTGAAAAGGAAAACGTGTTGATCGGATGCGCCTCGTCCTGCTGTTCCTCATGAAAAGTCCTCATAAACATATCGAGTCCTGCCTTTGAACTGCAATACGCACTCCAGCCTTTGTATGGGTTTTTCGCCGCTCCAGAAGAGAGATGAACGATCGTTTTCTTCCCGTTAAAAGATTGAGTCTGTTTGGCAAACACATGGCTCAGCAAAACAGGAATGACAAGATTCAACTTGTAATGCTGATGAAGCGTATCCTGTCCGCCTTGTCCAACGCGTTTGATAGGTGTAACCATTCCTGCGTTATTGACGAATAAGATGTCATCAGCATCTGCCAGAGTTTGCGGCATGAGACTATGTTGAAGCCATTTGGCCGCTGCTTCTTCATCCGTCAGATCGACCTGAGTATGTGTGAGCTTTGGATGGGATATCGGCGATGCACTTCTTGCTGCTGTGTACACATGATCCCCGCGTGAAAGCAGCCTGTTCACAAGTGCTAGGCCAAAACCTTTTGATCCGCCTGTAACGATTGAAATTCGAATGACAATCTCCTCCCTTGATATCACTATTTTACGTAGTGAAACGGTGGGACATCAAGCAATCTGCATAAAGAAAAGCCTGCCTCTTTTAAAAGAGACAGACTATTTCTTTTCAGCCTTCGCATTCACCTTTGGAATCAGGATAATCATCACGACGAGACCAAGGGCTATCAAGAAACCAAAGATAATCGGGAGCAGTGCTGATGTCTGCTTCTCATGTTCATCCTCAGAAGGTGCTGATACAGCCGAATCACTAAAAGAGATATTCATCTCTTTCATCATGTGAGCTGGTGTTTTGGGTGGGTTCTCTTTTAGATCACTGAAAAGCTGCGGAGAAAGAGATCCACCCGGGGCTTTAGGCGGTTCAGCAAAATGAATGTCTGTTTTGACCTTTGACGTTGTTTTACTTTGTTCATATTTCGTTTGATCCCTCAATATACTCGAGTTAATATTGAGCTCCTTTTCCTGATATTCATTCGGCTTGACATTCGTATCCGTATCTTCACCAGCAGCAAAAGCGGCAGGGATGAGGAGAAAAAGGGAAACGGCAGCGAGTGCCGCCCCTTTCACGAATAGATTAAGCTTCATGAGTCACATCACGTTCCTCTGTTTTATCTTTCCATAGCTTTTTCACAAGCGGTACGACCATGAAAAGGACAGTTAAAATCACTAACCCTGTGACGCCCATTCCAAAGGTGTCTCCATTTCCATATTGGATCGACAGGTACACGTCTGTCACTGGATTGGTAAAGTGGAAATTCGGCATCACCAAATCAATTAATGGTGCGACAAAGAAGAAAATAAGCGCCGTTGCTGCCATCCATCCGGCAATGGAACCGAAAAGGAAGGCCGTGCGAATAAAGGCAGAGCACGCCACTAATAACAAAATGGTGAAGATCGACCATTGAATGGCTTGATCATCTGCAAGCTTGTAAATGTTCAGTCCAAACAAGCTGATCATGAGTCCGACTAATAGATTTAAGATGCCAAACAGTGCACCTTTGACCAGCATCGGAGCTGACGCATAATACGAGCTGAAAAAGCCAATTAACAAACTGCTGATCATCACAATGACCAAAATGACGACCGGCGGTACAGTCTGCGTTTTTTCTTCCGGCACATCGCCGCTGATTTTCAGCGGATTGGCTAAATGGTTATACACATAGTTGCTGTTGCCTTGATCACTTAATGTATTTCCTAAAATACCTTTTAAATCTTGCTGAACAAGTTTTGTAGAGTCGACATTCTTGCTCCAGTTTTCATTCAGCGTATCTGCTTTTTCTTGTACTGTTGTGACACTCTCTTCAATGTTATTCGTATAATCCGCCACCCCTTTTTGGCGGTCGGTTAACGAACTCATATTTTCAGAAAGACGAAGCACTTCCTGACCAATTGAATCCTGTGCACTGACAACAATTGAACTGCCTGCAAGGTCTGCTGTATATACCGCATCTCCTTGATCAGCCATTTGCTCAGCTACATTGTCCGCACTTTCAGCAATTGTCTGTAATTCCTGTTCCATACTTGCCTGCTGAGTCGTGATGTACTCCGCATAACCATCTGAGAACTTCTGCATCTCATCAATAAAAGTAGACACATCATCGTTTGATGTCAGCATCTGGTTTTTGAGCTTATCCCAGTTTTCTGTTTCTTCTTTTTTGATGGAGAGGATGGATTGGATTTTCTCTTCTTTTGCGTCATATAGAGAAGAGTTATTTGTTGGTTCGTATAAATCACTAAGCATCTTTTCTAGTTGGGAGAGTTGATTGGAATACTCCATTAATTTCTTAGTGTCTATTGACTTTACTTCAAACTTCTTCTTAAAAAGATCATCATCTAAGACATCACCAATCGGTGAGTTTTTTTGCTTCAGATATTTCACTTTGCTTAAAATAGCCGATTCCTGATTTTTGATTTCATTCGGAATCACATTATATCGATCTATGATCTTTTCAAGTTCATCTATTTTCTTAGAAAGATATTTAAGCTCTTTACTCAATTGACTCACTTTATCTTTCAATTCGTCATTATGAGCAGCAGCTTTTTCTTGAATTTTCTTTTTCACTTCATCTAAGCGAGTTGAGAGTGCTTTTAGGTCATCCTGCGATGAATTCTTACTGCTGGTATCTGGCTGAGCAGGATTTTCACCGCTTTCACCTTGTTCCCCATCTTCAGTCGAAGGCGGTGTTTCCGGTTCTCCTAATTGATCCGCAAGTTCGTTCATCTCTATTGAAATTTGTGAGAGTTCATTTGTTTCTTCATCTAAGTTAATCCCAATCTCTTCTGGGTTTTCATTATCTTGGTCTGATGGCCCGTCATCATCAGAATCAACTGGCGGTTCCGACTCGTCCATTAACTCTTGCCTTTTTGCTAATAGCTTTGTCTGCAGGGCTGATATTTTATTTCGATAATCTTCTAAGTAACGCTCTTCATACTTTTTAATCAGTTCTTCCTGAGACGTCTTCACAAGTTCCGTTAATCCCGTTGATTGCTTAGGAATAGCCTCTTCTCTCGACCTTTGAACAGATTGGATGGCGCTGTCAGTTGTTTTCAGCTGGCTTTGTACCCCGTTGATGTCTGTTTTGAGTCCACCCATTTGATCACTAAAGCTGCGGGCATTTTGGTTTTGAATGTCAGCGAGCTGTTTGAGCCCTTGCTGGATTTGCTTTTGGCTTGTTGATTGCGCTTTGATCAAGAGATCCTTTTGTTTGTCTTGATACTGCTGGTATTGATCGACTACTTTCACAAAGTCCTTTAACTGGTTCTTTGCTTCTTCTGTTGTACTCAAGCCGTCTTTATATTGTTTCTGTGAATCGGCCATTGCATTCTTTAATTCTTCTATTTGTTTCTTCTGCTGCTGTACGGCATCTGATAGTTTGTTCGAGTTCGGTTTATAGAAGTTGTACATCGTGTTTTGGAATTCGACTTCTTTGCCGACAATATGCTCAAACTCTTCTCTCACATTGCCAATTTCCTGTGATACAAAACTCCAGTATAACGTCGACATCTGTTCATTCATTTTCTTTTGTGCATTTTCCAGCTCTCTTTGCACTTTCTCTTTATTGACTGCATTGAGCTGATCTTGAATCGAAAATTGAATGGACGCCTTTTCCGGATGGTCTTTATCATAGCTCAGCACATTTTTAGAGAAGTCAGACGGAATATAGAGGACAGCGTCATACTTTCTGTTTTTCAGTCCATTTTCCGCCGCACTGCGATTCACTACAGTCCATGTATAATCAGGACGCTCTGACAATGCTGCCACAACATCCTGTCCGAAACGAGCCGTGTTTTCACTTTCACTCGCCCCCATATCCTCATTGACCACCGCAATATTTCGTGTGGCATTCTTCTTCTGCTTTGCCGGATCATCTCCAATCAGGTGGAAAAACAAAACCGGCAGCACAAGAATTAATATCATGGTGGATATGATTTTGATGGAGCTTTTTTGCTGCTCTGTCATTGAACACTCTTCCTTTCTACCGCACATAAAGGAACCTGGATTTTCTTCTCTTTCCCGTTTTCAACCAAATAGCCGAAGCCTGGCTGAATGTCTGGTTCTTGTCTTGCATACGGAAGCGGTATGATGTTTTGCTCTGATTTTTTCATGAGTAACATGGCATGACGAACTTGTTTGATTTCGTTTGTGAGTGCATCATAACCCTTACTGAACTCGGTATGATTCCCTGATGCAATCAGGCTGAAGCCTAAGTGTGCATATGACTTCATGAAATCAGCCAATTGATCTTGAAGACGCGGATCGATCGCCTGCTGAAAACGCGTAATGCCATCAATCACAAGCACAATTTGAGGAAATGACAGCTGATCGGTCTCTCCTCGGCGTACAGCTTCGACATACATCTCTTCCCGCACCTTGAATAAGCGGTCCATTTCTTCTGCCCATTCGGTGATATCATCCTTTGTTTCAAGGTAATCAATGTTCTCTTCTTTTGCATAATGGGATAGACCTCGATCAATTGAATCAAAAACAGCCAGCTTTTCAGGCTTTGCCATTAAAAGCTGATCAAGCATCAGTTTTGTCACATTTGTTTTCCCACGCTGCGTTTGACCGATGATGAGGCAATGTTTATTCTTTTTCAAGTCAAAATAAACAGGTGCCACAGATTCCTCATCTAATCCGACTGGAATGTCATAAGGCGGTTTTTGTTCATCTAAACGACTCTCAAGCTCCCAAACTGTCAGCTTATCAGGAAGCATTGGCACAGGCTTTGGTTTTTCGGCTGCTTCAAAGCGGTCATGAAGAAGCTGTATCTCTTGTTTCAGATGCTCAAACAATTCGAGATCGTTCTCTCCTTCAACTGGCAGAAACATTTGCGCAAAATAAAGCTCTTCTTTGTTGATAATCACTCGTCCTGGGATCGGCTCTAAACTGAATTTCGGTCTGCCAATAATCGAGTACGCCTCTCCTTGATCCATTAAGTAATGGACAATCTTAGTTTTCAGATTGTTCATCAGCGATTGACGCACTGCATTTACCCGAGTAGCTGTAATCAAGAAGTATATACCTAGTGATTGTCCGTCACGGCTCAGCTGAATAAATTCAGATTCGAGATCATGCATTTCGTCTTTGACAATGTCAAAGTTATCAATCACGATAAAAATGAACGGAAGCTTTTTCTCATTTAAGGCATTGTACATTTTGATATGACTCATTTCTTGCTGTCTGAATAACCGCTTGCGATATTCAACCTCTTCCCGCAGACGCTTCATTGATTTTTGAATCTTTCTCATCTGATCCATTAAGAAATAATCCGCCGTATGTGGCAGTTTTGCTAACGGAAGCAATGTTCCGTTTCCGAAATCATAAATATATGCGTGCCATTCTTCAGGTGAATACCTCTCCGCAAAGCTCATCAATAGTGTTGTAGCAGCAAGTGATTTGCCGTAGCCGGAGGAACCAAAGATGCCAATGTTCCCATCTTCCATCATTTGATAAGAAAGTGGATGCTGGCTTTGCTGATCTGGTTCATCGACAAGCGCAAAATGGAAGACATGCTCTTCACTCGACGCATACCGTGTTTTTGGAATCCGCTCTTCAAGCGGTGGAAGCCATGGACTTGGCAGCTTCTCAATTCCAAGCTCTTGCTGCATACGTTCAATTTCATCCACAACAGCAGAAATTTCCGTCACTGTCTCTTTTTTCACTGCTGGCTCTGTGCTTACTCCTGATAACGGAATAAGACCAGTATCAGTCACAATGGCAATATCATCTTCTGACCCGTAGCCATCTTCCATATATGGTGCACCGCTCCAAGCTGATTGGAACAATTCATAAATTTCATTATTGCCCACTTGTAAATAGCCGCGGCCTGTGACGGTAATGGACGCTGCATCACTATTTTTCAAAATTTCCTTACTGTCTGACGCATCTTGCACTTTGAGTGCAACCTTAAAGCGAGAGTTACTCCAAATCTGGTCATCAATGACCCCGCCTGGCTTTTGGGTAGCTAAGATCAGATGGACCCCGAGGCTTCGGCCGATACGTGCAGCACTGACAAGCTCCCTAATAAAGTCTGGCTCTTCACTTTTTAATTCAGCAAACTCATCAGAGATTAAGAACAGGTGAGGCATTGCCTGCTCAGCCTTTTTCTCCTTGTAGAGCTTCGTATAATCATTGATGTGATTCACATGATATTGATCAAACAGCCGCTGTCTTTTCTTCAATTCACTTTTAATTGAGGCAAGCGCTCTTTCACTAAAGTTCTTGCTGCCTTCAATATTGGTGATCGTTCCAAGTAAATGAGGAATATTTCGGAACGGCTGCGCCATTCCGCCTCCTTTGTAGTCAATCAACAGGAAAGCAACTTCGTGCGGGTGAAAATGTACAGCGAGCGATAAAATATACGTCTGTAAAAATTCACTTTTCCCTGATCCCGTTGTTCCCGCCAATAGTCCGTGCGGGCCATGTGCTTTTTCATGCAGGTTCAGATCGACAATGTCGTTTTTCCCTTTATAACCGATTGGCACTGATAATGATTTGGCCGTTTCTGAAGTCAGCCATTTTTCACGAATGCCAATGTCATCTACCTGTTTGGCATGGAAAAGATCAAGGAATGAGACCGTCTCAGGAATCGAATTGGTCATACCGACTTGATGATCTAATGTTCTCAGGGTTCTGGCAAACAGTTCATTGTCCCCGCGCTGATGTGTATCAAGCTGAAACGGAATTCTTACTGCCTTCTTGTGCTGAATGAGAATATCCCCTTCTTCTTCGTTAATATAACGGACAAGCGTCGAAATATTTTCAGCTAAACTTTCCTTTGTTTCTGCTGCAAAGATGATGGAGATACCAAGATCTGTCCGGCTGCCTTCTAAGTATTCTAAAATCACATGCTCGGCAATGAGCTCATGATTTGTCACGATGAACACAAAATGAGGCGTAAAGATTTTCTTCTCTTTTTCTTCTTCTAAATCACGCTCACGTAAAATTTCATAGATTGAGGACAACAGCTGATCGCGTGTTTGTTCGTTGTAAATAAACCCTTTGCCATATGTATGAGGCAGCTGGAAGTGTGGAAGCCATTTCATCCATTCCCAATTCTCATACTCCTGCTCATGAAAGATAAAGACAAATCTCAAATCATGATAGCTGTGCGAGAAAGCAAGCTGTCCGACAAGCTGATGAAGCTCATTTTTCACAATCGCAGGCTTCCCAATTAATCCTGTTGGACCATCCGCAAGACCGAATGTAATCGGGACATTCTTCACTTCACGATATACTTTTTGCATGTGTTGCGTTTGTTCCATTAAGTCATCAACATCCCGGTTGGCCATATCGCCGCCGCTCATCGATAATTCATAGCTTGATGGAACTGCGCCCGTTCCAAGACGCAGATGCAAGAAGTCGTCACTCACAAGCGTCTTTTCCCAAATGCGGCCGCTGATTTCTGATGTTAAATACTTCATTTGTTCAAATGACGGATAATGATACGTCAAAATATATTGCTGGCGGTCATACAGCTCCTGTAGCTCTTTCCGCTTATTTTCTAAATAAAGAGAATAGACTCGCTGCCGCTTCTCTTCTCGTCTTTTGCGCTGTGATTTTTCTTTAAAGTATTGAACGGACGATGTAATTAACGTCATGATAAACATCGCCATCGACACGACAATAAAGATTCCGCGCGGCTGGATAAGGGCGACAATCCCCATCACAAGGAGCATGACAAGCGGAGGAAGGACAACAAGCCAAAGACCTCTGCTGTTATTTTCACTCTCCTGCGAAGGAAAGCTAAAGGATACCCGGTCATCTGGTAAATCATAAATCAAACGCGGTGTACGTCTGTATGAAGGGTATTTTTGTTTTGTTTCGGTGCTTGGCGGTCTTGTTTTTTCCAAGCGTGTTTGAAAAGGTTCGTAAGCTGTCACCTGTAATAAATCATCATCTATAAATGTCACCGTCAGAAAGTTCCAGAACAGCTCATCTCCGGCATAAACCTTCTCTGGACCGTTGATTTTCTTTCCGTTCACGTAAATCGTCTCGTCCTGAGGCATGACATACCATGTTCCTTCGATTTTCTCTAAAGTGAACTGGCTGGCATCTTGAAACATGGAATGAGCTTGTTCTTTCCACACATCGACCTCATCTTTCTCATCACGTGAAAAAGATAGCTCAACTCTATTTCCTAGGTAATAAATATGCTGATCATGATGTGCATCCATTAAAATAAATGTGAGTGAACCAAGCTGATATGGTTCATGTGGAAGTAATTTGCCTTTCTTCTCATTCCCCTGATAAATAGTAAAACCATCATTCGATTCATCAGGAGATAAACGAATTGTCCCTTCATCAAATGAAAGTGAAGGGATTGTCACCGTATGCTCTATTTCAGGTCCAATCAGAGCTTCTCGATTGAACTGCTCATCTAAACGGACGGTTTGATAATCCTCCTCATAAAAAACCCAAAGAAGACTCAAACGCTCCACCTCCTCATCGGACAGTACCAACTGTCAGTTGTATCGAAAGAATTATTTTTTCTCATCTTTTTTTGTCTGAGAGGTTTTCTTTTTCGCTTCAGATTCTTTCTCTTTTTTCTCTTGATCGGCTTTTGATTGCTCTTTTTGTTCAGCTGTTTCATCTGTTTGGCTTGCGCCCGAGGAGTCACTTGTGTTTGTCTCGGTTGTTTCTTTTTCTTCATATTTCGCCATTTCTTTAATGATTGGATCTAGCTGTTTTTGTTTTTCTTCAGCAGAAAGGTTGTCATCGTTTTGAATTTCATTGCGGTAGGCGACGAGTGCCGTGAATATGTACCTGTCGTCTCCAAGCACCCGTGCAATATCAAGTGCTTCCTTGCTATTGCCTTGTCCAATATGAATCCAGAATAGGAAGTATTGCGGATCTGTCTGTAATGTGTACGTTTCTGTGATTTCTTTTTTATGCTGATCAAGTAAGAGGCTGCCTTGATTCGTTTGTACATACGAAATGGCCAGTTCATATTGAAGAGAGACTGGCATTTTATTGGCTGGATACTTCTCTAACGTATCCACCACTTGACTGTACTGCTTGTTGAGATAATATTTGTTTGCCTCGACGTATGCTTCTTGTTTTGGCATGGCAAAAAAGAAGGTGTAAATGGTGTACACCAATGCAGGGATTAGCAGAACAAGCAGACCTAGTCCGATGTATCGCTCAATCTTCCATTTCTTTTTAGGGATGGTTAATAGCGTTTTTTCTTTCGTATCGATTGCTTTGATCTTTTGCTCAATCAAAGCTGACAATTCTTCCAGCGACTTCGTTTCACTAATTTCTTTTGCCAGCTCAGATAATTTCAACGTTTCATTGTAAGCCACATATTCTTGAAATTGATATTCATGGTCAACCACTCGAAGAACGACGGCCTTGACCTCTTTTAACAAGCGATGTTCATCAGTTTCATATGGCGGGATGCTTTCTTTGACTCCATAATGCAAAAATGCAGGAGCTAAGCCTTGATGAAAAACAATGTTTTCAGGAGAAACAATAGGATGCAGCCGTTTCACGTCGTGTTTAAGAACTGCATCGACAAGCTGGTACGAAAAAATCCATTTGCTTTTTTCATCCTTTGCATGGATGAAACGAAATTCCTGATAGGCAGGAGGCGGTTGAATAGAAATGATGACCTCATCTTCAGTTAATTGAATCTCTTTCTGAAATGAAGGGTTGATGTCTTTGATCGGTGCCGCTTCTAAACCGTCTAAGAGTTTAATTGTCTCTTTTTGAAAAATAAAGGTATAGGTGCCTCCCTCTTTTTTCATGACTGCTTCTAATTGTTCTTCTAAATAGGAACTCTTTTTATCTGCCATTTACAAAAGTCCTTTCATAGTATTTCCAGCCTGTCTCCTGTGGTAATCCCGCAGTCTGACAGCTTATATTCGCCTGAAAACACAGCTTTCTTATTGACTACTCGCACCCATCCGCCTTCCCGCTTTGGAAGCGAGATTTGTTTTGCCTGCCAGGCGATATGGATGACTTGTTTAATATGTAAATAATTTGATAGTCTCAAATCAAACACACTGCCATCATAATTTTTTAAGTCGATGGTAATATCGATATACACAAATTTCCACCTCACAAAATAGAAAGAGCGCCGGCATCCATTGACAGACTCGGCGCTGTTTCTGCTTTTCACACTTAGAAAGGAAATCCCCTTGATTAGCCGCGGATTTGGCTTGCGATGTCTTGGTCAGTGCTTTCAAGTGTATTTGCCGTTTGATCAAGCTGATTGCTGACATCTGTTAATAGATCAGACATTTTGATAAATGAAGGCTTAAGCTGTTCGTATTGATCAGCAAATGCTTCACTAGAAGCACCTTCCCACATTCCTTTTAAATCAGAGATCATTCTATTTAGACGATCAACTTGGTTTAACACTTCTTGACTTTCAACACCATATTGCTTAGCGGTCGCTCTTAGTTCTTCTGGGGTTACGCGAATAATTCCTGACATATTCCTCATTACCTCCCGTGCATAGCCGCCATATAATGGGCTAATCCACTTATTTTTTGACGTTATTATTATAAAAACAGAAATGATACACAGTCAAACAAATCTGTTTTTATTTTACAAAATGAGTCTATAGAATTACTGGTTTTTCGCTTTTTATCTAGTATTTAACAGTTTTTTGGTCATATATTCTTAATAAGTATCCACCGACTTTGGTGGACCTTTCCGCCTATTGATTTTTTACTACGTTATTATTGTACTATTTCTTTTTCATCGTGCTTCAACATCCACTTTCTTGCTTCTCACACTTTTTGTTTTTTTAAGTTTATGGCAGTTTTTTGTTGATTTACGTACCTCATTCTCTTCATAATGTAAGTACGTGAAATATTCGAAAAAGCAGGGGTTTTTTATGACAAAAAAGACAGATCCGTTTAAGTATAGTCTTGATCGTTTAGAGGATGTGGCAGACCAAATAAGTGATGTGCTCAATTGCCCTATTACTATAGAAGATACTCATCATCGATTATTGGCATATAGCACACACAATGATTTTACTGATCCCGCCAGAACTTCAACCATTATCTCCCGCCGGGTACCGGAAAAAGTCATCAATCGGCTTTGGAAGGACGGCATCATTCCTACACTCCTTAAAACAGACGAACCGCTTCGTGTCCCTCAAATTGCAGAGGTAGGTTTATCTAGCAGGGTCGCCATTTCCATCTGGAAGGACAAAGAAGTGCTAGGGTTTATTTGGGCGATTGAATCTACGCAGCCATTTTCAGAAGAAGAAATGGACCTTCTCAAAATGGCAGCACATGCCGTGAAAAACAAATTACTCAATTTACAAATTCGAAAAACAAAAACAGAGGAACGCAATCAGGAGCTTTTCTGGAAGATGCTCACGGGTCATATTCATGAAAAGGATGAGATGCTTGACCTATTTTTAAGACTTGGCATCAGATGTCCAGACACATATGCCATCATCATCTTCCGTCTTCGTGACGAACTCACAGAGGAGACAGAAAAAAAGCTGTCCTATCTGCTTGAAACAACACAGCAAGTACAGGTATTGTTAACGACTGTTGATTTTCACGAATTCATTATTCTTGTCTCACCAAAAACAGAACATCCACTTCAAGATATTAAACAATTCACAAGCGGCATGCTGCAGCAGCTTGCGGACCGGTATCATATTCAGCATGTTCAGGCAGCAATTGGAGGAATTTACGATAACATCTCTCAAATTCAGCCTTCCTATAAAGAAGCACTGGCTGTATTAAAAACGAAAGAACGCTTTCCAGTTGAAACAGAACGTTTAAACAGCTTTTCTGAACTAGGCATCTATCAATATCTTGATGTGCTTGCTGAGAAGCGAAAGGGCTCTTCTTACTCCAGTTACTCTTTATCGAAGCTAGAGGATTACGATCTGAGGCATCATTCCAACCTTGTCGAAACACTTGAACGGTTTATTGACTGTGACAGCAATGCCAATATTGCCGCAAAGCAATTAAATATCCACATCAATACCTTAAATTATCGATTAAAACGGATTACAGACATCGCAGAAATTGATTTAAAAAACATGAATGAGAAAATGACCATATACCTTGATATGAAGCTAAAAAACGTCCATTTGTGAAATTTCACAAAGAGGCGTTTTTTTATTTTTTATTTCAACCGAAGAATTTTCTAAACTTTCAGGATACACTAGACATACAATATGAATAGATAAGCATAGGAGGAATAAACATGATCATCGGCATTCCGAAAGAAATTAAGAACAATGAAAACCGAGTGGCTTTAACACCAGGAGCAGCTTCTCAATTGCTTTCAGCTGGACATCAGATTTTGATTGAAACAAACGCTGGTTTTGGAAGCGGATTCACTGATGACGATTATGTATCTGTTGGTGCAGAGATTCTTGATCAGGCGAAAGATGTATGGGCATCTTCTGATATGATCATGAAAGTAAAAGAACCATTACCTGAGGAATATCCTTATTTCAGAGAAGGACTCATCTTATTTACGTACCTGCATCTAGCCGCAGAGCCCTCCTTGGCTGAAGCATTAAAACAAAAAGGCGTTACAGCCATTGCTTATGAAACCGTAACGGACGGAAAATCACTCCCTCTTCTCACACCTATGTCTGAAGTAGCAGGCAGAATGGCCGCTCAAATTGGTGCACAATTTTTAGAAAAGCCAAAAGGCGGAAAGGGTATTTTACTTGCAGGTGTACCAGGGGTATCAAGAGGAAAGGTCACCATTATTGGCGGCGGAGTTGTTGGAACAAACGCAGCGAAAATGGCAATCGGACTTGGCGCAGATGTCACCCTGATTGATGTAAATGCAGAACGCCTGCGTCAGCTGGACGACCAATTTGGCCATCAAATGAAAACGTTAATGTCCAACCCTGTCAACATTGCAGATTCAGTCAGTGAAGCAGATCTTCTCATTTGTGCTGTGCTGATTCCTGGTGCCAAAGCACCGACACTTGTGACAGAAGAAATGGTGAAACAAATGAAACCTGGTTCTGTCATTGTAGATGTAGCGATTGATCAAGGCGGCATTGTCGAAACCATTGATCATATCACAACCCATGACCAACCTACTTATGAAAAACACGGCATATTGCATTATGCTGTCGCCAACATGCCAGGTGCGGTTCCGCGGACATCAACTGTTGCGTTAACGAATGTCACTGTTCCATATGCACTGCAAATTGCGAATAAAGGCGCTGCTAAAGCCATTAGAGAAAACAACGCCATCGCAGAAGGCGTCAATGTCATGAACGGACATATCACGTACGAAGCGGTTGCTCGTGATCTCGGCTATGATTACGTACCTGTCAGCAAAGCCATCGATGCCACTTTTATGACCGAAGCTTAATCTACTCCCCGCCCTCTTGATGGGCGGGTTTTATTGTTAACCTTAAATAAAAACAAGTTGACAAAATTTCTTCTTCCCCTTAATCTATTTGTACAGATAAGACAGGGGGAAACATCATGCAAAAGAAGACACGAACTGCTGACTTTGTGCTAGTCGGAATGTTTGCTGCACTCATGGCTATCGGGGCCAATATTACATCCATTGTGCCGTTTTTACAGGTCGGCGGAATTCCACTTACGATGCAGCCGTTTTTTTGTGTGCTTGCCGGTCTCTTACTCGGCAGACGGCTCGGGGCATTAGCTATGATTGTCTATGCCTTGGTTGGAATTGCTGGTGCACCAGTATTTGCTCAGTTCTCTGCGGGCTTTGGGGTCATTTTAGGCAAAAGCGGCGGCTTTGTATTATCATACATCCCTGCTGCCTGGCTTGCCGGATTCATTCTGGAAAAAAGAAAAAGCCCTGGCTTTGGCCGATTTTTGCTTGCAGCCATTGCTGGTACGACCGTGATGTATGTGATTGGAACGACCTATACATACCTCGCATTAAATGTATGGCTCAATGCACCGATTTCCTATCAAACCACATGGTTCTTTATGATCTGGTTTATGGTAAAAGACTATGCATTGACTATATTACTTGCGATGCTGGCACCTAAAATTTATCGCTCTGTATCCAAAGCCACATCCTTTCGAAAACAAGAAGCTGTATCATAGAAAAAAGAGCCTGTCATCATTCAGGCTCTTTTTTCATCATTACTCAGCGTATTGATCTATGATTTGTTCTAGCATTCCTTCAAGCACTTCTACATTTTCAAGATCTGATGGACTGAAGCGGTAGCGCGCAAGCTGTTCTCCTTCATTATACATCTCTTCGAGCCATCCTCTCAGGCCTCTTGCTCTGCGGTCGACTTCAAAAACAATGTCTAAGCCGCCTTCATCTATCAGAAAAATCAGCTCTAGCTCATCAAGCATATAACGATAGTAGTCTGATGTCGGAATGAACTCGAATTCTTGGACGAATGGCAGGCGCCGCTGAAAGTAAGGTGCTTGCTCACAGTCTGCTTCGTTCAGGTGGAAGCCAAGATTTCTAGTGGCCTCCAGTACATTTCTCACCCAAGGATGTGCTTCAACGAAAATGCGGTCATAGTCAGATTTATCGATTCCGCCTTGGATATCAAGGTCTGTCATTACTGCAATTTCTACTTTTCCGATCGTCATTGGGGTATCGATAGGAAGAATAAATGAAAACGGAAATTCATGCTTTTCTCCAGGCTGAATG
The DNA here is from genome assembly GCF_001482475.1 of Bacillus sp. G1(2015b). Lineage (NCBI taxonomy): Bacteria > Bacillati > Bacillota > Bacilli > Caryophanales > Bacillaceae > Bacillus > Bacillus sp. G1(2015b). Next base: position 121,127 of record NZ_LKIC01000012.1, read on the forward strand.
GTAAAAGAATCCGTCACCCGTAAAGTAAAGATATTCACATATTTTCTATGCTCTTCATCATCTTTCACAATCACATACTGTGTTTGAATCTTGACATTGATATAGCGGATGTCCTGAGCAATTTTTCCGCCCTTTACATGGACAGTTCCCTTTACTTCTTGTCCTGGAAAATAAGCGTTTTTCTCTAAAATGGTATCTACTTTTGCTGCACCAATCCCAGCACTTGCCGCTAGCTTTTTAAAAAATGACATATCCCATCTTCCCCTTTTCATTTTTATCAGCATATATACGTAAGATAGAGGAAGAAAGATTCATTTAATTCATACTTTTGTCCTAATTATTTTTTTATCTACGAACAACAAAAAAGCTTATAGAAAAAACATCATCGTTTTCTCTACAAGCTTTTCATTTTACAGAATAATCGCCGCCAGCCAGCCAAACAGAACAAGCGGAATATTATAATAGATAAAAGTCGGGACACAAGTTCCCCAAATGTGGTGATGCTGTCCATCCATATTCAATCCAGATGTTGGTCCAAGCGTACTGTCACTTGCAGGTGAACCTGCATCTCCAACAGCCGCAGCAGAGCCAATAATGGCAATGGTGGCCATTGGACTAAATCCTAAGTGTAAGCAAAGTGGAACAAAGATGGTTGTAATAATCGGAATCGTTGCAAATGATGATCCGATCCCCATTGTCACAAGCAGGCCGACAAGCAGCATTAAAATCGCTGCAAGGCTCTGGCTGTTGCCGATAAATTGGGAAGATGCTTTGACAAGAGATTCTATGTCTCCTGTTTTTGTTAAAACGTTGGCAAACCCAGCAGCAACAAGCATGACAAAACCGATAAATGCCATCATATTCATTCCAGATGTAATGAGTTCATCTGCTTCATCGCGTTTCATCATTCCTGTCACAAACAAGACAAGCAGTCCTGCGAGTGCACCGAAGATCATTCCTTCCACACCAAGACTTTGCGATAGATAAAGCTGGACAATCAACGAAACGAGAATAGCAAGACCGGCAAAGAATAAGCTTTTTTTCGTATAAGCCGATTTCTCTACATCTGTAATTTCACGATTCTCATATACCTTCGGCTTTCGATATACAAAAATGGAAACGATCAAGCCAAGAACCATTCCTGCTACAGGAATCAGCATTGCATATGGAATATCTGCTAAGTTTACAGTCAGACCCGCTTCCTTCATATTGTCACGAAGCATTCCGTGGAAAATCTGTCCAAAACCGACTGGAAGTAATATATATGGTGCAGTGAGTCCGAAGGTAATGACACACGCTAGCAGTCTGCGGTCAATCTGAAGCTCGTTAAACACCTTTAATAACGGCGGAATGAGGACTGGGATAAAGGCAATGTGAACAGGAACGACGTTCTGTGAAAAACAGGACACGATCAAAATGACAAGAACGATGAGCACTTTTGATAGTGTTTTCCGTCTTGAATCGCCTTCTTTTCCTAGAAGCTTCACTGCTCCTTCAACCATGGCATCTGGAAGACCTGTTTTCGTCAGCGCCGCAGCAAATGCCCCTAATAACGCATAACTAATCGCCACGGTTGCATTTCCTCCGAGTCCATCCGTAAAGGCGTCCACTGTTCCTCCCAAGCCTAATCCACCTGCAAGTCCGCCAGCTAAAGCGCCTATTGCTAGCGCAATCACGACATTGACCCGCAGCAAGCTTAATATCAACATTAAAACAACCGCTAAAACAACTGCATTCATGGTGAAACCCCCGAAATCCTTTAGTTTACTAATGTAGTAGATAATTAAAGTACCAACGTATGTTACCATAGAAAAAAAACTTCGTCAAATGGCGTATGTCCTACATAAAAAAAGCTCTGCCATCCGGCAGAGCCTTATCCCTTATTTTGTTCCTTCAAATCGTTCCACAAATGTAGCAAGTGATCTTACCATCACACCTGTTGCCCCTGTTGGCCCAAAGCATGAAGGTTTTTCTGTTGTTGCAGTTCCTGCAATATCTAAGTGAACCCAAGGCGTATCCTCTGCGAATTCACCAATGAAAGCCCCTGCCATGATCGCATGACCATCACGGCCTGGTGAGTTATTGAGGTCAGCCATTTTGCTGTTTCGAACTCGTTTCTTATCTTTTTCCGTGATTGGCAGCTGCCAAATCATTTCACCGCATTCTTCTGATGCTTCTTTAAACTGAGCGTACAACTCATCGTTATTAGTCATCACACCTGTTGTCTCATTTCCAAGCGCCACAATGACACCGCCTGTTAATGTTGCCACGTCTATAAGGATAGAGGCACCGTGCTGCTTCGCATATGTCACCCCATCTGCTAAAACAAGACGGCCTTCTGCATCTGTATTGAGCACTTCGATTGTTTTACCGCTTAGTGACACAATGACGTCATCCGGCTTCATAGCGTCTGCGGAAATCATATTATCCGTTGAGGCGATGACCGCAATGACATTTTGCTCTGGGCGAAGTTCTCCGATGATTTCCATTGCGCCTAAAACAGAGGCTGAGCCGCCCATATCTGTTTTCATGCCAACCATACTCGCTCTTGGCTTTAAAGAGTAGCCGCCGGTATCATACGTGATGCCTTTACCAACAAGGCCGATGACGTCTGTCCATTCTTCCTTGCCTTGGTATTTCAGCACGATGAGTTTTGGCGGTTCTGTTGAGCCTCTATTGACGGCTAAAATACCGCCCATTCCGAGCTCTTCCATTTGTTCTTTATCTAAAATTTCAATCTCAAATTCATATTTATATGCAAGCTCTGCCGCATACGAAGCGAGATCAGAGGATGTGAGCATGTTCGGCGGCATATTCACAAGGGTACGGGCCGAATTGACTGACTGTCCGTATACTTCCCCGACTTTCAGACTCGCTTGAATTTCAGCTTGATCATGCTCCGTCGTTGCATAAACAAACTCGATAAAGCGATCTGGTTCATTTGTTTTATGTTTAAAATCCTGTAATTCATATGTAGCTAAAAGGCAGCTTTCAGAAAGGGCATGGGCTGCATCTTGAGCAGGCAGATCCTTTCCAACAAACGTATCCAGCAAGACAGAAACCGCTTGCTTTTTATCTTGATGAAGCTTTTTAAATAAATGGGCAAACACTTCTTTTGCCTCTTCAAACGTGTAATCTGATTCCTTCCCAAGCCCGACAAAATAAATGCGTTTGATGCCTGTTTCAGGGGATGGGAAAAACTTCGAAAGCTGATTTCGTTTGGATGAAATATCGCCTTCTTTTAATAATTCAGTGATTCTTCCTTCAAGTAATTCATCCATTTCTTTTGCTTTTCCTGATAATTGGCTCTTTTGAAAAAGTCCGATCGCCAGTGTATCTTTATGCTGCAATTCATTTGTCGAGAAAAACATATTTATCACACGCTCCTTAATGAACTCCATTTTTCACATTGGAACTTCTATTATATCAAAATTTGCGTGCCTATACGATCATTGCCAGTCTGTCTTTACTTGATGAACATTTATATTTTCACACGTGGAAGGGCATCATGAAAAAGCACCGAAAACCTAAGCAGCCTGTCCGTGTTCTCCTCGTTCCACATCTAGTTTCTTTAATGTTATAATGAACATGGACTTGGCAGCATTTTTTACTGCTATCATTTTTTCATCATACTAGGATTTTTAGTTCATCATTTCGCACGATATTTTTTCTTAAAGAGAGGATGTTTCTTGTTCATGAGCGTACTGACGAATTTTCCGCTGCTTGCCAGCCTAGCAGCCATCTTTTTTGCACAATTTGTAAAAGTACCGATTCAATTTATTATTTCTAGACGACTAGATTGGTCGCTCATTACAAGCACAGGCGGAATGCCAAGTTCACACTCCGCAGCAGTAACAGCACTCTCCACAGCAGTGGCTTTAGAGCACGGGCTAGATACATCTATCTTTGCCATTTCCGCCATCTTTGCCATTATTACTATGTTTGATGCGACAGGCGTTCGCAGACAGGCAGGAGAACAGGCGACTGTTCTCAACAAGCTCGTAACAGATTTTAACCGATTTGTTTCCGAAGCAAAGAATTTCCCAAATGCGGAAGAAAAAGAAAAGCAAAAGAAATTAAAAGAGCTTCTTGGTCATAAGCCGATTGAAGTCTTCTTCGGCGGTTTAACAGGGATCTTGCTGACACTCATCTTAGATTATTACTTCATGTAGAAGCGAAAAAGCTTTGGACCTTAAATGGCCCAAAGCTTTTTTATTCTTTATTGGCTTGAAACTGCTGACGGAATACTTGCATCGATTCTGCTTCATTGAGCTGATTTAAGTCTTTTTCCGTTAACGTCCCTTCACCCTTTTTGATGATATACACATCGAGCACTTTTTTACCCCATTCTCTATACACATCATCAACGGTTTCATAGTATAAATCAAGCTTATGACCTTTAATCGCTTTCCCGGTATCTGCAACGACACCGTAGCCATAGTTTGGGATAAACAGCACCGTTCCAATCGGAAAAACGGATGGGTCGGCTGCCACTGTTGAATATAAATCACGTTTCACTTTGACGCCTGAATATGTAATGCCATATGCATGATGTTCCTTCGTTTTGCCTGTTGATTCCACACCTGCTGTATAGCCGGTTGCCACAACCTTCTGCTTCGGATAATCGTTCCAATTAAACGCTTCTTCGAGAGAAACAGATCGCATGTCTTCACTTTTGAGTGCCATCGTTTCCCTTTTTGGCTGCTGAAAAAAAGAAGATACTTGCTTGCCCGCATCGGTCTCTTTCACCCATGCAGCTAAATCACTTGGTTCGACTCCAGATATGCCCGTAAAGCTTGTCAAAAGCGCAATCATGAATAGCGCTGTCATGAACAATCGTTTCATCCATGTTTTCATCTCTATTTGTCACTCCTCTACCCATCTATTTGTTTCCAAACAAAATGGAAACTATGCAAAGGAGAAACAAAAAAACCCACTTGCGTGTCCACAAGTGAGTTAAAACATTTGATACCCTCTTTTTCGAAGTGCATTAATGACAAAACCTGATGCGATCGCACCGATCAGGCCGCTTAATAAGATGATGATATCTGCCGCAGCGAGTGAGACGATCCGGTCTCCTATTCCTGAAAAAGCAGTGCCAGGCTCTCTTACATAAGCGATCATCTTTTGATTGTTAATAATGAAAAGGCATACAATTGGATATAAAATAGCCATAATCCATGACATTCTCAGCAGCATATTGAGCAAAAAGCCAATGCCAAAGAATAACACGAAAAATAAAATAACTGAAATGATAACGACTGGTAAACTGATCACTTCATCTCCACCCCCAAATATCCCATCATTAGTTTAACTTGGAAATAGAGATGAAGTCAATCAATGGAAAAAGCAGAACGATTAACGCTTCTTTCCTGTCCCTTTACATTCCTCACACGTTTCAGATCCGCCGAGCAATAGCTGAAAATACCCTTTTCCTGAACAATATTGACAGGCTGATGTTTTTTCCTTTGTTTGTGCATTCATATTGCTCACTCCTTAATCTAAATTTTCTGATAATTCATCATAACATATTTTTCTGTCCAGTACCAAGTGAGAAAATATTCCGTCAAACATGAAAAAACGTGTACCACAGGGATACACGTTTTTGTCTATATCGGTTTAGAAGAACTTGAATTTTCCTTTTTTCAGAACAAGTCCTGGTCCGCCAACCATGAATAATGAACGGTTGTCGATGATTTTTTTCATTGCAGAAGCTTTTGTTCCTTGAAGTTTTTTACCAAACGCAACACCTACAGCGTCGTGTTCACCAAGAGAAGCAACTGTTCCTTTGATGTCTGGCTTAAAGCTTTCAAGAGAACCACCTTTTACTAGTGCAGCAAGGTTTTTCGCTACTGTCTCACCTTGCTGCATAGCGATTTGTGCAGTTGGTGGGTATGGACGGTTGATTTCTTCATTGATAATCAATGAACAGTCACCAATGATGAAGACATCATCATTTTCTGGTACACGAAGATCTGGAGAAACTTTTACGCGGCCGCGCATGTTTTCAAAACCAGCTTCTTCAACGATTGGGTTACCGCGTACACCTGCAGCCCAAACAACAGTTGCAGCTTTGATTTCTTCTGTATCATCGTCTTTTCCAACAATGATACCTTCAGGCGTACATTCTTTGATCGCTGTACCGATTTTGAACTCAACACCTTTACCTTGAAGGTAGTTCATCGCATAGTCGATCAATTCTGGATCGAATCCAGGAAGAGCTGTTGGCGCAGCTTCTACACAGATGATACGCACGTCTTTTTGATCAATGTCATACTCTTTGCAAAGCTCAGGCACACGGTTTCCAAGCTCACCAAGGAACTCAATACCTGTGAATCCTGCGCCGCCGACAACGATTGTCAAACGCTCTGGACGTTTTTCAGCATCCGTATTATACGTTGCAAATTGAAGCTCGATGTGCTCACGAAGCTGACGAGCAGAGTTGATGTTAGAGATTGAGAATGCGTATTCTTTCAATCCTGCAATACCAAATGTTTCAGGAACAGCACCAAGTGCAACAACAAGGTAGTCATAAGAAAGTTCGCCATCTGATGTCACAACTTTCTTCGCATCCTTATCAATGCTTTCAACTGTTGCTTGTACAAAGTTGACACGGGAACTGTTAATCACATCTTTGATTTGATAACGACAGCGGTCATGATGAAGTGTACCTGCACTTGCTTCATGTAACCATGTTGTTTCGTAATGATAATTATGCTTGTTCACAAGAGTAATTTCCGCATCATTTGTGCCAAGCTGTTTTGTTAATCTTGTTACAGTCATTAATCCGCCATAACCTGCACCTAATACAACGATTTTCGGTTTATTCACTGGAATCACATCCACCTTTTTTAAATTTGCTGTAAAACGGATAAAGAATTACATATCGTTATTCTCAACCGCTTTGCGGCATTTTATGAAATTTAAACAAAAAAATAAGTATGTGAAAATCTGAACTTTCACCTACATAAAACGAAAGCATTTGACCGTATCCGACAAAAATTCATAAAAAATTAATATTTAGTTCCCTTAACAATAATAGCGAGTTCTGCTCCAATTTTCAAGGCTTTAAACTGAAAATCCTTATGATAAACGGTCTTTCTCACTTTTTCCTCCTTTTCAAAGCTTCAGCATCAAAAAACGACAAGTTTTTCAAAACAAGTCAAACGACGATATGTGGTATGATATGATATAGTGATAACAATTTTCATTTGGGAGGATTAAAGGAATGCAAGAAGATTCTAAGGTATATGACATTACCGTTATCGGGGGCGGCCCAGTTGGATTGTTTACTGCGTTTTACGGAGGCATGAGACAGGCAAGTGTGAAAATCATTGAAAGCCTTCCTCAGCTCGGCGGTCAACTATCCGCTCTTTACCCTGAAAAATATATTTATGATGTGGCTGGTTTCCCAAAAATCCGCGCACAAGAATTAGTTGATAACTTAAAGGAACAAATGGATAAATTTGATCAAACCATTTGCTTAGAGCAGGCAGTTGAAACAGTTGAAAAGCAGGCAGATGGGATCTTTAAACTTGTCACAAATCAAGAGGTTCATTACTCTAAAACAATCATCATCACAGCTGGTAACGGGGCATTTCAACCGAGAAAGCTTGAATTGGATACAGCAGAATCATTTGAAGGAAGCAACTTGCACTACTTCATTAATGACTTGAACCAATTTGCCGGTAGACGCGTGGCCGTTCTTGGCGGCGGGGACTCTGCGGTGGATTGGGCACTCATGCTTGAACCAATCGCAAAAGAAGTATCCATCATTCACCGCCGCGATAAATTCCGCGCACATGAGCACAGTGTAGAAAACCTGCACAACTCGAAGATCAATGTACTGACTCCATTTGTGCCAACTGAGCTCATTGGTGAAGACCGCATTGAACAGATCGTGCTAGAAGAAGTCAAAGGCGACAAAAAACAAGTGCTTGATGTGGACGATGTGATCGTCAACTTCGGTTTCGTTTCCTCCCTTGGACCAATCAAACAATGGGGCCTTGAAATCGAAAAGAACTCCATCGTAGTGAAATCTACAATGGAAACAAACATCGAAGGCTTCTATGCGGCAGGAGATATCTGCACGTATGAAGGAAAAGTCAAATTGATTGCAAGCGGATTTGGTGAAGCACCAACTGCTGTCAACAATGCGAAAGCCTACATGGACCCGAAAGCCCGTGTACAGCCCCTCCATTCCACAAGCTTATTTGAAAACAAATAAGAACGGATCAAAAAAGGAGTTCCCACTCGAGGAACTCCTTTTTCGTTTATTTAAAAACCCCAATATAGGCATTTGCCATTCCAAGTACCATTGCAGCAAGCAGCACCACAACAATCCCTGCCACAACCAAAATCACCCGATCCTTCACACGTTCCTTTTTCGGAAGCGGCTTCTCAATTCCGCAAGATGGACACGTTTTGGAACGATACGGAATCAGTTCATGACAGTTCCTGCAATTGATTTGTTCACTCAAACCTCAGCAACCTCTTTTCTGACTACAGTTTATGTTTGGTTCTCATGATACTCTTTTCGAGTGGAAATAGCCAGTTGTTCGGGCCAGCTGTAACAAAATTGAGCGATTTATCAATTGTTAGAGAAAGGATGAAGATTTTATATGACCTACCCGATATAGGAAATGAAGAAGTTCATAATGAAAGATAGGTGTAATGATGTTAAAGCGTTTAATGATCAGTTTGAGCTTATTACTAATGATTGGTGGCTCAGTTGAACTTTTTGCAAAGGACTTTAACAAACGTAATGCTGAATTCGCAGCAGGGTTAAATATTGATAGTGAGCAACTAGAGCCTTTTTTAAATCATATCTCCTCTTCGATATTGGATTCTGGTTTGAATCATCAAGACATCAAACAGATACAGACTGAAATAAAGAGAATGAAAAAAAACAATGAAACGAGGAAAATCGGTACGTTTGAAGTGATATATCGCGGAGAACCAGCAAAGATTCGAGTTGAGGTGGAAGTACATGTGGGAGATGTAAATAAAGAAGTTTTGATTTATTTGTATAGTACACATGAGTTAATCTACATTCTCGACAAAGAACTTTTAAAAACCGAAGAAGAAATATGAGAAAGAGACGCTGGGTGAGTGTCTTTTTTCTTTGCTCTCAGTTCAATTAAAAAAGCCTCCTCGATCGTGTTGTTTAAAAAACAAACCATCAAGAAGACTTATCTTTATCCATGATTAGATATTAACACTCTTCCGGCGTACCGGTATTCGTCGCTGTTCTGAAAGAAGAACCGCACCCGCATGATGCGATGGCGTTTGGATTGTCAATCGTGAAACCGCCGCCCATTAGTGATTGTTTGAAATCAATGATGGTTCCGTTCATGATATCAAGGCTTTCGGAGTCGACAAGGACATTGATGCCGTGCTGCTTGAACTGCGTGTCTTTCTCTGAGACTTCATGGTCAAAGCCCATGCCGTACGAAAGACCGCTGCAGCCTCCGCCTTTTACGCCCACTCGAAGGAACGCATTTTCTTCTTCATGCTCTTTCATCATATCTTTAATCTGCAGTGCCGCAGCTTCTGTAATGATTACTGGTGTACTCATGATCATCCCTCCTTTTGACTGGATGTTTCTTTTTCAATTATAAACGTGATGATGCCTTTTCTCAAATAAATGGTTTAGAGATAAAATGTGCCGTCACAAATCGTTTCAGCAGGTCCTGTCATGAGCACGTGGTCATTGTCTTTCCAACGAATGATGAGGTCTCCGCCTGCTAAATGAACGGTCATGTCTGTTTCTTTTTTCGCCTTCCCATTCACAATTGTGGATACAGCCGCAGCACAAGCCCCTGTTCCGCAGGCCTGTGTAATGCCTGAGCCTCTTTCCCACACACGAAAATGCAGTTCGGTTTCACTGACAACTTCAACAAATTCTACATTAACGCCTTCTGGGAACATATCGTGTTTTTCAATGATCGGCCCAAGTGTATGAAGAGGCGCTTTTTCAATGTCCTCTAAATAAAAAACGATGTGCGGGTTCCCCATTGAAACGGCTGTTCCATTTAAATTCGCAGTGCCGAAATCAAGCGGCTCATTAATTGTTGTGCTGGCCGGTTCACCAAGCATCGGCATCGCTTCTTTTTCAAAACGCGGTTTTCCCATATCTACTGTGACTAGCTGAACATGACCATCCTGAGCGTGAACGGTAGCTTCAACAAGTCCTGACAATGTCTCAATCTGGAACGTTGTGTCCGTCACAATTTGATGCTCATACACATACTTTGCAACGCAGCGCAGCCCGTTACCGCAGTTTTTGCCCTCTGAACCATCATTGTTGAAAATGCGCATCTTCACAGGTGCAACATCTGATGGGCAAATCAGGATCATCCCGTCAGAACCGATTCCTGTATAAACAGAAGAAACGCGAATCGCTATTTCTGATAGCTGCTCTTCTGGAAGCTGTTCCTTCATCTGATTAACGTAAATATAATTATTTCCTAATCCGTGCATTTTCGTGAATTGAAATGATGTCATGAGCTTCCTCCAAAAATGTTGTTTCTTTATAGTATAAAAGGAGTCGATTCAGGAGACAATCTTATCATCCCCCGTTTATCATACATAGAAGCTCTTTGCTGCCATGGCAAAGGGCTTTTATTATGCATATGCCTCTTTTTCTCTCGTGTGATGCTTCATATTGATGATATTTTATTAGCATAACATATTGGATGCGCTTTCTATTCATTCTCCTTAAAAATGGAAGGTGGAAGAGTGAAAAAAATGCACCTCATGACCTATGTGGTGCATTTAAAACATGTCGTTTTCCTCTATAAAAGCATAAATACGCTCGACTAGCTGCTCTGCATTTTCTCCTGAAACAAATTCTCCATTCACAAGTGCAAATGGGGAGTCCATACATTTGCCGCAATAGCTTAAACAGCCGTATTCCATTACGTCTAGGTTTGGGTCTTTTTCAAGCTTCTCTTTTGCTTCTTGAGACCCTTGTGCAAGATTACTTACACAAAATTCGATCAGTGGAAACACTGTGCTTCACCTCACATTGCCTTACCATCCTACCGAAATTCCTTGTATTAGTCAAAATATGAGCTTCATCTGTATCGTTACGCCTATTCCTCGTAAAATGTTTTACTATTTAGGACTAACTGATGAATATGTAGGTTATTTTGAAACAATTATTGTGGTTTCACAGTAAATTCGATATAATTTTATTTGGTATTTTAACTTAAAGTTTTTTAGTATAAGTGTTTTTCAATGTCTACGGGGAAAAGGAGAATCGTCATGAAAAATTTAGTCTTGATCGGCGGAGGTTACGGGAATATGCGGGTTCTCCACCGCTTATTGCCAAATCAATTACCTGATGATGTCACTATCACATTAATTGATCGAAATCCTTACCACTGTTTAAAAACAGAATATTATGCACTTGCTGCTGGAACGATCTCTGATCATCACATTCGAGTATCTTTTCCAGAGCATCCGAAGCTGGATATTCAATACGGGGAAGTAGAAAAAATTGATATTGAAAACAAACAGATCTTATTCAGCGACCGTGAACCGATTCCGTATGATGATACGGTGATTGGACTCGGCTGTGAGGACAAGTATCATAATGTCCCTGGTGCAAAAGAACATACATACAGCATTCAAACCATTGATCAGTCAAGACATGCGTATAACAAATTAAACAATTTGAGCGCAGGTGCAACGGTTGGCATCGTCGGTGCTGGACTTAGCGGGGTAGAGCTGGCCAGTGAACTAAGAGAAAGCCGTGCTGATTTAAACATTATTCTTTTTGACCGCGGAGAGTTGATTCTATCAAGTTTCCCAAAAAGATTAAGTTTGTATGTGCAAAAGTGGTTTGAAGAAAATGACGTAAAGATTATTAACTGTGCCAATATTACAAAGGTTGAAGAAGGTGTCGTTTACAACCATGATGACGCGATTGAAGCAGATGTCATCGTGTGGACAGCAGGAATACAGCCAAGCAAAGTGGTACGAGAGATGGAAGTTGAAAAAGACGCACAAGGCCGCGTCGTATTAACTCCTCATCACAATCTTCCTGGGGATGAGCATGTATATGTCGTAGGTGACTGCGCAAGCCTGCCACATGCCCCAAGTGCACAGCTTGCTGAGGCGCAGGCAGAACAAATTGTCCAATCTCTGCAAAAACGCTGGAAAAATGAGCCGCTTCCTGAGGCTTATCCACAGTTTAAGCTAAAAGGTGTTTTAGGTTCTTTAGGGAAAAAAGCCGGCTTTGGCTTAGTGGCTGATCGTCCACTTGTTGGCCGGGTGCCAAGACTCCTGAAATCTGGACTCCTTTGGATGTACAAGCATCACAACGGCTAAAATCATGTGAATTTTTTCTCAAAGCTCCTTCGTGACGAGGGAGCTTTTTTTCTATGAAACGGCATGTGCCGATGAGTTGGTCCATTTGATCGGAGCAAGGGCAAGAATGCAGTCTTTACGAAAGGTTCTGATCGTCTTCTTCGATAAACAATACGCTTGGATAAGCTGATCCGTTTGACGGTGTACAATGATTTTTCTCTTTGTGCACTCTCCGTTTTTCTTCATATAAATCATCTCAATCGGTACTTGCTGATGAAGAGATTGTTTCAGTAAATAATTCATGATGCTCACGCTCCTTTCATTTCATTATAAACGAACAAGTGTTCTTTTTCAACACAAAAAGGAACGTTTGTTCGTTTTATTACTCAAAAAAAGAACAGCTTATTCACTGCTCTCCTTGTACCCGTATTTCTTCATTTCCTGATAAATGTCTTTTAATTTCGGATTGCCCTCTCCAACGATTTGATCCTCTACTAAGACAAGTGGATAAAAGAATTCATCATCAAGAATTCGTTCAGACAATTCCTTTTGTTGTTCGTTTTCTGGCGGGTGCTCAATATTAATATATGTGATGCGAAATGGCTGATTCGGATATTTTCGTTTTAATGCTGCATCTAACCATTCAAATGTATCTTTTGAAGAAGGCAGATTCACGCAGCTAGCGCACAGTACATCTCTTCCATATACATAAAGATCGACAGTTTTGTTCATTTGACAAGCCCCCTATTCTTTCTTCATTTTAGCTGAATTTTCTGGATGAAAAAAGTCAAAATCACTTTTTGTTTCAAGATGAGATTGTGCTATAATGAGAAGGAAACTTTGAAACCAATCAATAGATTTTTATCGTCCAGATGAATATAATGGTGATATGTTGTGAAAGGAGCGATTATATCTAATGACTGAAGTCGAAATGAAAGACCAAGTACAGGAAGTACTGGACAAACTTCGTCCATTTCTATTACGTGATGGTGGAGACTGTGAGCTTGTAGACATTGAAGATGGCATTGTGAAATTACGTCTTCTTGGTGCATGCGGCAGCTGCCCAAGTTCAACCATTACATTGAAAGCCGGTATTGAGCGCGCATTATTAGAAGAAGTGCCTGGCGTTGTAGAAGTTGAACAGGTTTTCTAATTCATATATGACATGAAAACGACCCAATTAGGGTCGTTTTTTCATGATTGACAAAGGCTTTAGCCCTTTGTCTTCTTTTCAGCGTGATATGAAAACCCTTGAAGTCTAGGAAGGACGAGTACTGGCGCGGAGCGAATTTTCTATTCGTGAGCACCAGCACGCAGGACTGACACCGAATGCGAGGGTTTGTCAGCACGCTGAAGGGTCGTTTTTTATTAGGCTAGCTTTTCTCTAAACCATTCCTTTATAAAGGTCAGTCTTTGAATACGCTGCCCCGGGTGGCCGCTTCTGGATAAATCATGAGATGCCTTCGGGAATTTGACCAATCTTGTGTCTTTCCCAAGCTCCTTCAATGCCACAAAAAGCTGTTCTGCTTGATCAACTGGGCAGCGATAATCTTCATCGCTGTGCAGGATGAGAAGCGGCGTGTTCATCTGCTTCACATATTTTAGCGGCGAACGATCCCATAGCTTATCGACAGAATCATAAATATCCCCATCAATCTGCCACCTTGTAAAGAAATAACCGATATCACTGATGCCATAAAAGCTTATCCAGTTTGAAATGGAGCGCTGTGTGACAGCTGCACGGAAGCGGTCGGTCTGACCGACAATCCAGTTGGTCATAAAACCGCCATAGCTCCCGCCAGTCACGCCGAGTCTTGTTTCATCAAGGAAATCATAGGCTTTGAGCACATGATCAACAGCCTGCATAACATCGTCATAATCAACGTCACCATAACTTCCTCTTACACGGTCGGTAAACATCTGTCCGTATCCATGACTTCCGTGCGGATTGATATACACGATGGCATAGCCTTCAGAAGCAAGCATTTGAAATTCATGAAAATACGTATAACCATACATCGCATGCGGTCCGCCATGTACCTCTAGAATGAGCGGATATTTCTCCCCCTCTTCCATCTTGGAAGGCTTCATAAACCAGCCATGCACCTCGTCGCCATCTTTTGACTGAAAAGAAAATGGTTCAGGTTCGGATACGACATACTCCTTTAGAAAATCATGATGCTCAAACGTGATTTGTTTTAGTTCTGTCTCCCCTAATGTCAGCTCATACAGCTCACTTGGTGAAACAGGTGAAAGCTGGCTGAGCAGCAGTTTGGTTTCTTCTGGATGAAGGCTGAAATTGGTGATATGTTCCGCCTCTAGTCGAACTGGATAGGCTAAACCTTCTATAGAGAAATAATAAATCCCTGTACTACCTTGATCAGAAACAAGCGTATAAAATCCTTGGCTGTCTTTTGTCCACTGTGGAACTTGATAGGCCTCTCCCATCACGCTATCTCCTGCCATACAGTTTCCAACATACATATCGAGCATTTCTGATAGCTGAACCGCCTTGTCTTCTTTCAGATCATACAGCCATAATGATGGGAAGGTGGCATTTTGGAATTCACGCTCATGACCAATATACAAAAGACTCTCTCCATTTGGAGAAAAAGATACGGTGGAATAAGCGCCGTTTGCTTGTGTGATCTTTTTTGTCTGACCATCTTCTAATGACAGAAGACACACGTCACTTATGTAAGGTATCTGTGGATTTAATTGAATAAAGGCAAGCCATTTTCCACACGGGGAAACGGTATGATTCATATGGTGAACCTGCTCGCTCGTGATAGGCTCTACCTCTCCTGAACGGATATCCACTTTCACGATCTGTGTGACACGCCCATCTAGAAAGCCTCTTCCATCTGCTTTATAGGTCAAATCATCATATACCGCTGGAGCAAATTCATCTTGCTCTTCCTTTTTTTCATCATGAACAGATTCTGATTGTTTCAATGACACAGCCGCATAAATGAATGCTGCGTCGGGAGAAAAGACAGGGTGAGATACTCCGTATGGAATCTTCGTTAAAGTACGCACGCCGCCTCCTTCGCTCTTTATGAGTGCGAGCTGAGGGACTTCCTTTGGCTTTTGCAAAATAAAAGCAAGCTGCCTGCCGTCCTTTGACCAAACTGGCTGATGATGCTTTCCATCCTCAAATGTCCATTGTGCCAGCTCCTCTGTCTCTTCATCTCGAACCCATAAATGGATATTGTAATCGTCCTTTTTCTCATTCACAGTGATTTTTGTAAAGACTGCCTTTTTTCCATCTGGTGAATAAACCGGATGAGAAACAGAAACAATCTTCGTTAAATCTTCTGCCGTCATCAATTTCTTCATGAATGTATCTCCCCCTTATATGCATAAAAAATAGTTCGATCCTCTAAATAATAATCCCTGCTTCTTCCCATAAAAACAAGCATAAAAAAAGAACGTGCAGATTTTACAGCACGTTCTCAGATTGCTGAAAAAGGGCTAAAATGATCTTTATTTTAGCTCTTTTTCTTCTTTTCAGCGTGTTTGAAAACCCTTGAAGTCTAGGAAGAACGAGCACTGGCGCGGAGCGAATTGAACATTCGTGAGCACCAGCGCGCAGGACTGACAAAGAATGCGAGGGTTTGTCTACACGCTGGGAACGTGCAGATTCACAGCACGTTCTTTACTTGATTAACAGGATGATGCTGCACGACAACACCTTCTACTGGCACCGTCAGCAAATCGACTTCGCAATGCGGGAAATTTTGGGCAAGCTGTTCTTTCAGCGCTTCTCCCTTTCCTTTTTCCACTAAGGTGAGGATCGTCGGCCCAGCACCGCTCAAAGCTGTACCATACGCTCCTTTGAGCGAAGCGACATGCTCTACCTTCGACAGCTCTGGAACGAGCATTGTTCGGTACGGCTGATGAAATAAATCCTTATTCATCATTTCTCCAACAAGCGGCCAGTTTTGTGTCATTAAGGCGGCAACAAGTACATTGCTTACAGCACTCGCACTAACAGCATGCTTATAGGAAAAATCCTCTGGGAGGACATCACGGGCATCCTTTGTGAGCACTTCATAAAAAGGAATGACCACGACAACATCTACATCCACATGCTGCACTTTAACGGCATGGGTTTTGTCTTCTTCATGAAGACCGATCAGTAAACCACCGAATAAAGAGGCACCCGCATTATCTGGATGACCTTCTACCTCACTTGCATAAAAGAGCTTCTGATCATCTGTCATATTTAATTCAAGAAGCTGATTGGCGAGTTCAATGGCGGCAACGATGGCAGCAGCACTGCTGCCAAGCCCCCGTGCCAATGGAATATCACTCCACACTTTGACATGAACAGGCGGGAGTGTTTTTCCAAAGTCATCTGCGACCTTTTTGGCTGTTTGATAAATCAGGTTGTCGGTGCCTGATGGAATTCCAGCTACGACATCTGTTTCTGCTTCAAACAGCCAGCTATCATGGTCATAGACCGATAGCTTTAAATAGCGGCTGAGTGCCATTCCAACTGAATCAAAGCCTGGTCCTAAATTGGCAGTGCTTCCCGGTACTGTGATTGAAAAAAGCATGGAGGCTTCACTCATACGCGTGCGGCCTTTTCTAAGTGTTCAAGAATTTGATCTTCATCTGCATCGAGTGTGACCGGCTTGATTTGCGAAATATCAATAGCCGTATTTGGATCTTTCAGTCCGTTACCTGTTAGTACCGCAACAACTTTACTGCCTGGCTTGATTTCACCAGATTTCACCTGCTTTAACACGCCCGCAATCGATGCACATGAGCCCGGTTCTGCAAACACACCTTCTTCACGTGCGATCAATTGATACGCATGAAGAATTTCCTCATCAGTCACTTCATCAATCTTTCCGTTTGATTCATCTGCGGCTGCCACAGCTTGTTTCCAGCTCGCTGGATTTCCGATACGGATAGCCGTTGCCACTGTTTCTGGCTGCTCAATCACTTCATTTCGAACGATTGCCGCTGCACCTTCTGCTTCAAAACCACGCATGACAGGCAGTCCAGTTCCTTTTTTCTCGTGATATTCCTTGAAGCCTTTCCAGTAGGCTGTAATGTTCCCAGCATTTCCAACAGGAATCGCCAGGACGTCCGGGGCAGAGCCTAGCTGCTCACAGATTTCAAATGCTGCTGTCTTTTGTCCTTCAATTCGATAAGGATTGACGGAGTTCACAAGGGCGATCGGCGCTTTTTCACAGATACTGCGGACGATTTTCAGTGCATCATCAAAGTTGCCGTCAATGGCAATGATCTCTGCTCCGTACATGACAGCCTGTGCAAGCTTACCGAAGGCAATTTTCCCGTCTGGAATGATGACAATACATTTCATATCAGCACGGGCTGCATATGCCGCTGCTGCTGCAGAAGTATTCCCTGTTGAAGCGCACATGATTGTATCATTGCCTTCTTCTTTTGCCTTAGCAACGGCCATGACCATTCCTCGATCCTTGAAAGAACCTGTTGGATTCACGCCTTCTGTTTTCACATGAAGCTCGATTCCCAGCTTTTCTGAAAGCTTGGCGAGATGGATCAGCGGTGTATTCCCTTCATTTAATGTTAGTTTAGGTGTAGATTCGTTTACTGGTAAGAATTCTTGAAATTCTTCAATGAGTCCATTCCATTTCATTAGCTTAAACCGTTCCCTTCTACTCGGTACGTGCTCTTCACTTGAACCACCACGTCGAGGTCGTTTAATTTTTGCAGGATATTTGAGAAATCTTCTTCTGAGGTCTGATGTGTAATAATTACAATTTCAGCCAGCTCATCGTGTCCTTTCACAGGAAGCTGAAGGATCTTTTCAAAGCTGATGCCTCTTTCAGAAAAAATAGATGTAATGCGGGAGAATGCCCCGACTTGATCTCTGACATGAATTCTTAAGAATTGCTGAGCAAATACTTCTGATGACGATTTGATCTTCTTCTCAAACTGCGGTGCGATAAATCCGCTTCCGTTCACGCCAAGGCGCATGTTTTTCATTACTGCGACTAAGTCTGATACAACAGCTGTTGCCGTTGGCAGACTTCCTGCTCCAGGTCCGTAAAACATCGTTTCTCCTACAGCACTTCCGTAGACATACACCGCATTAAATTCATTGTTAACGGATGATAATGGATGATGATCAGGAAGTAAGGTTGGCTGAACGCTGACCTCTACTTTCTCTCCGTCCCGCTGAGCAATTCCAATCAGCTTCATTGTATAGCCAAACCGCTTACTGAAATTAATATCCTCATCAGAGATATCAGAAATACCTTTCACCTTGACGTCCTCTAAATCTACATTCATGGAAAAGCCGAGTCTTGCAAGAATCGCCATTTTCCTGGCTGCATCCAGTCCTTCTACATCAGCTGTCGGATCCGCTTCTGCAAAGCCAAGATCCTGTGCTTCTTTTAAGACATCCTCATATGCGCTTTTATCGACATTCATTTTCGTTAAAATAAAATTCGTTGTACCGTTCACAATCCCCATCATCTTGGTGATTCGGTCAGAGGCGAGCCCTTCCTCCAGCGTGCGCAAAATCGGAATTCCTCCGGCAACACTTGCTTCATAATAAAGATCACAGCCATTTTCTTTCGCTACATGTAAAAGCTCCGTACCGTAAAGCGCCATTAAATCTTTATTGGCTGTAATGACATGCTTCTTCTCATTCAACGCATCTATTAAATATTGTTTTGTCTCTTCAATACCGCCCATCACTTCAATGATGACGTCGACCTCTGGATCTCTAATCACATCGTATACTTCAGTTGTGAAGACCTCTCTTGCGACATCCACATCTCTTTTTTTATCGGGATTGCTCACAAGCACTTTTTGTATTAATACCGGACAGCCGATTTGGTGCATTAATTTATCCTGATGGTTTTGGATAATTTTTACGACACCGCTCCCCACTGTTCCTAATCCTAATAGCCCAACTCGAATTGCCTTCACCTGAAATTCCACCTTTCTCCGTAAATGTCCTCTCTAAAAAGACATTTGTTAACCTTACACAGACATTCAATGTACACACATTATAAAGGGGTATCCTCATTTTGACAAGGTAATAAAATAAGAGATTGTCAGAATGAAACCGCTTAACAGCTATTTATATCAAGATTCTATATTTTCAAAATATTTTTGTCAGAAAAGCTCCCGAACACCGGGAAGCTTTATATTATGAACGAACCGGCGTTTTGGCTGGCTCGTCTTGTAAGACAAGCGCAATATTCTCTGCACATAAACGCATCATCGTTTTTCTCGTTTCGACACTAGCACTTCCAATATGAGGGAGGACTGTGACGTTAGGTAATGTCGTTAATGGATGAGATGGACTGACAGGCTCTTGTCTAAATACATCTAGACCTGCGCCGGCAATTTTTCCTGTCGTGACAGCCTCGTATAAAGCATCCTCATCCACCGTCTGTCCTCTTGATACGTTGATGAAATAAGCAGAGTTCTTCATCAGATCAAATGCTTGTTCATTAAACATGTCTTTCGTTTCCGGGGTTAACGGCGTCAGACAGACGATGAAATCAGACTGTTTGAGCAGTTCCTCAAAATCCGCATATGTCACACCAAGCTGCGCTTCTGCCTCGGGTTTTCTGGAACGATTATGATAAAGGACATTCATATTAAAGCCTTTGGCCCGCTTGGCTAGTGCTGTTCCAATGCTGCCCATTCCGACAATCCCGAGCGTTTTGTGATGAACATCCGCACCGGCAAGAAGAAGCGGCCCCCAGCCTGTCCAGTTTCCACCCTTAATCCAATCACTCGCCTCAACAATGCGTCTAGCTGACGCCATCAGAAGGGCAAAGGCTAAATCAGCCGTCGATTCTGTTAATACGTCTGGTGTATGACATACAGTGATTCCGCGCTTTTTGGCTGCTTCAACATCAATGTTGTCATAGCCAACAGCAAGGTTTGCGACCACCTTGATATTCGGAGTCTTTGATAAGAGAGGCTCATCTATTTGATCTGACAGCATGGTGAGAAGCGCATCCGCTTTAGCTGCTTGTGTTTCTAGCTCTTCTCTTGGACACGGCTCATCCTCGCTCGGCCACATCTCAACATGAGCGACTTCTTTTAATGGTGTAAGTGATGCTTCATCAAGCTTTCTTGTGATATAGACATAAGGTTTCGTCAAGAAGAACACTCCTTTAATCGATTTCTTTAAGCATAACGAAAAACGCCTCAAGAGAAAAGAGACGTTTCGTCTGTTCACTGAAACTTCAAATCAGCTGCAGGCTGAATCCAGCCAATAGCCGGAATGGGGCTCCCACCGCTTCGCATGGCGCTCATTTCTTGAAAAACCTTTAGAAAGTATTCATAGCGATTGGCATCATTTAAAACGTAATCTAACCGCTCTTCATAATATGCTTTTTCATTTTCTCCCGACATGTAGTAGCCTTCCACAATTTCAAAATAATGAAGCGGGAACAGCAGACGGCTGTATAACAAACGCTTTGAAAAGGAGGAAAGAGGTGTCACCTGTTCATATTGCTGAAGAAAGGAAAAGCCTTCTTCCACTAAATCTTCCTTATGCTGGACAAAGGTTTCTCTTAAATATTCTGCAATATCACGGGTTGGATGATCAAAGACCCAATCCACAGGTATACGAATCGGCTGCTCATGCGGCCATGTCATACGTGAAAAGCGCTGGTGACAGACAGTGCCTGAGTCACCTTCTTTCGGTTCATCATCAAGCTCAGTATCGACTAAATATTGAATGGCATTCTCCGTTAATCCAAGATAATACGGAAACGATTCAATGAATTTTTGTTCAAACCGTTCCAGCGGTTTTTGATGCATTTGCTGCATCCAAAAGCCTTCAAGCTGATCTAATCGTTTTGCCCACAATTCCTTCCAGGCACCGACACGTTTTGTTTCGGATACTTCATATGGAAAGCCTCTTCCCCTGACATGAAAGGCCGCCAGCTCTGACGCTTGCTGAAACGAGCGGCTTGAGATCGGAGGCGCTGCTTTTAATAAAGCGTACTGCTCCTTCCCATGAGTAAAGGTGGGCTTCTCTTCATTTGTTAATTCAAACACAGCAACGTATGGGTCTCCAGCATTCAGTAAATACTGACTGATATGATACATCTCTGCGAGTTCTTCTTCTCGCAAATGAGACACAGGAACAATAAGAAAGAGAGCCTCCGCCGTTTGAAAGCTCTGATAACTGCCGTATGGCATAAACTGACGAACATCAATACCAAATGTGTGATAAATGGTTTCTTTCATGTTTTCACCTGCGTTCCTATGATCAATCTCTTATCATATCGTAGTCGCAGGTTACGGGATTTATGAATACTATTTACTATCCGAAGCTTTTTACACGTTGTGGACAAATTAAGAGGATTGGGTGAGGAATACATGCCGCATCATCATGAGATGAACGAAGTAGAAAAAACAGCAAGACGCCGTTTACAAGAACGAGGCGTAACCATTCAAGATATAGCAGACCTTGTCTACTTTTTACAGGAAAAATATCATCCTGGCTTAGACATGACAGAGTGCATCCACAATGTGGAGCGTGTCATCGCAAAACGTGAAGTCCAAAATGCGATTTTAACGGGCGTCGAACTAGACGTACTCGCCGAGCAAAAGAAGCTGACTGAGCCGCTTCAATCAATACTTGAAACGGACGAAAGCCTGTATGGCGTTGATGAAATTTTATCCTTTGCTATCGTCAATATTTATGGTTCGATCGGCTTTACGAATTACGGATATATCGATAAAGAAAAACCGGGAATTCTCGGAAAACTCAACGATAAATCCACAGGCGAATGCCACACCTTTTTAGATGACATCGTCGGCGCTATTGCTGCTGCCGCATCAAGCAGGCTGGCACATAGTGCGAAAAATGCGGAATAAAGAAAAAGAGGACGCGCGCGTAACGCTTGTCCTCTTTTTTTATGATAATCGCTCAATCCACTCGGATAATGAATCAATGACATAGGTTGGCTGCTTTTCATACTGCTGAAGCAGCTCTTTTGTTGTCACACCTGTATGGACGAGTAATGTGTCCATGCCTGCATTCATTCCTGCCATAATATCCGTATCATAGTTATCCCCCACCATGAGCGTCTCAGACACATCTGTTCCAAGCACACGCATCGCTTGTTCCATAATAATGGATTCTGGCTTTCCGATAAATGTCGGCTGAACTGTTGTCGTCACAGTCAGTACAGATGTTAACGAGCCATTCCCTGGCAAAAGCCCTCTTTCTGTTGGGATGGCAATATCTCCATTTGTTGAAACAAATTGTGCGCCTTGACGGATGGCAATCGCACCTACTGCTAATTTTTCATATGTAATGCCACGGTCAATTCCAACAACAACAAAATCTGCGTCTTCCTGACCAAACGTCAGCCCTTTTTCTTCAATGGCCTGCTTGATTCCTTCTTCACCGATCACGTAAACTGACGCATCTTTCTTTTGCTCAGCAATATAATTGGCCGTCGCCATACTTGTTGTGAAAACTTGTTCTTCTGTGGCTGGAATATCGAATGAAACGAGTTTTTCCGCTACCTGCTTTGGCGTGCGTGATGAGTTATTCGTGACAAACAAGTAAGGGATGTTCAACTCATTTAACTTCTGAACAAATTGACCTGCTTCTTCAATCTTTTCTGTTCCTTTATACATTGTCCCGTCTAAATCAATTAAATAGCCTTTGTATTTCATGATGCTCACAACTCCAATGGTTTATTTAAACGCTGATACTGGGCCAAGCTCCTGCTCCAAGTAGGTACGGATGCGGCTTGGAAAGACCTCTAGCGCTTGCTCTACTTCACTGATGACCTGCAATAAGTCATGATGATCCACTTCCTGATATTGCTGCACAAGTGTTTTGCGGGATGAGACAAGCTTTTTCAGCTGACTGCCTTCACCTTCTGGTACGACCTTTTCATCAACAAGGATATCCATGATGTCATCATAGCTTCCTGGGTCACGCATAATAAAGCCATCAATCATGTCATTTCCAGTATCAAGAATACATTCGACGAGCAAATGAACAATTCGTTCCAGCGCTTTTTTTTCTAAAGGACTTGTCCATGTTTGATGACTTTGCATCAACTCATATTGCTCCTCGAAAAAACGTAATGTCTCTTCAATCTTTTTTCTATCTACGAAATACATTATGACGCTCCCCTTTGCGTTATTTTCTGATTCGTTTTAAGACAAAATAGGCACAGCCAAAATTACAGTATTCATAAATGTATTCATCGAGTGTGCTGATTTTAGTATCAAATGTGGCCTTTTGGTTTTGGTCATCAAAGAACCCTTTCAGCCTGAGCTGATTATAGCCCCAGTCCCCCACAATATAATCATACTTATTTAAAATATCTGAGTACCTTGCTTTAAACGCTTCTTCATTAAAGCCGTCTTTGATATCTCTTACAAGATCAAAGGTAGCATTCTGAATGACGATCATCTTCTCACCTCTTTTTAAACGATCCATCTTTAATGATAATTCATTGGAAGAACTCCATCAATTGCTAAAGCATGTTTTTTCCGATTTAGCCGAAGCTAAAGGAAAAAGGAGGTCACATTTATGAAGAAACAACTGACAGCCGCGATTCTCCTCAGCATGCTTTTAGGCGGGTGCGGCTTTCAATCAGGTATGAACCGGCAAGTGGATGAAGATTCTTCAAGTAAAACCATCCGTCTGTCGGATCGTCATGAAGGAAATAATTCCAACATGCCAGAAGCAGACACAAACAAAGCAGGATATGTTCGTTATCAGCGCCAGCAAGTAACGGATCAGAAAGAAAGAACCCCTGCTTTAAATCGTGAGCATCTTGCCCACGTGATTACAAGTTTAACGGTGCAGCTGCCAAACATCAAAGATGCAGCCACACTTGTGACAGATGAGGATGCACTCATCGTGTATCGAACAGGAAACAAAAACCGTGATGAATCTGCCGATCAAGTAAAGAAAACGGCGGTTTCTGTTCTCCCTCGTTATTATCATGTATACGTCTCTGATAATCCAGAGCACTTTCAATCCATTGCCAATTTTTCACGTCTTCAAACCAATTCACGTGATTTTGACCAGATTTTAACCAAAACAATTCAGCAAATGAAGTACTCCCCTCAAGGTGGAGATATTTCAACGAAAGAAGATGCAAATGGGATGACGAATTCCGACCGTACGATGAGAAGAAACGCCCCTTATGGCCAAAATTAATATGAGAAAAAACGCCAGAGAGCTCTGGCGTTTTCTTTGTTATGCTTGCGCCTGACGCTTTTTAGACGCTTCGTTTACTTGTTCATCTGCATGGTAGGAAGAGCGCACAAGCGGCCCAGCTTCACAGTGGCTAAAGCCTTTTGACATCGCAATTTCCTTCAGCTCTGCAAACTCATCCGGATGATAGTATTTTTGAACTTTCAAATGCTTTTTCGAAGGCTGTAAGTACTGACCAATCGCCATAATATCCACGTTATTGGCAAGAAGATCATCCATGACTTCAATGATTTCTTCCTTCGTTTCACCGAGTCCAATCATAATGCTTGATTTTGTTGGAATGTCAGGCTGCATTTCTTTTGCACGACGCAAGAATTCTAATGAACGATCGTATGTAGCACGCGCACGAACTCTTGGCGTTAATCTGCGCACTGTTTCAATGTTGTGATTTAAAATGTCAGGACGAGTGTCCATTAACGTCTTCAAGTTATCATAATTACCGCCCATGTCTGAAGGGAGAACTTCAATTGTGGTAAATGGGCTTTTTCTTCTAATCGCACGAACGGTTTCAGCGAACACACCTGCTCCGCCATCCTTTTGATCATCCCTTGCAACCGCTGTTATGACAGCATGCTTTAAGTTCATTAAGGCTACTGAATCTGCCACGCGTTCTGGCTCTTGCAGGTCAAGCTCAGTTGGAAGTCCAGTTTTCACCGCACAGAAACGGCATGCGCGCGTACAAACAGATCCAAGGATCATAAATGTAGCGGTTCTTCTCACTGCCCAGCATTCATGAATATTCGGACATTTTGCTTCCTCACAAACGGTATGCAGGTTGTTTTCCCGCATCATTTTCTTCAAACCGGTATAGTTTTCATTCGTATTCAGCTTAATTTTAAGCCAGTCCGGTTTTCTTACGTGCTCTTCCTTCTTTGCCAATTCCATCATCTCCATATGAATTCGTTAAAGGTGCATCTACAAAAATCTTCCTGCTATATACGATGGATGCAGCCAAGAAGCTGCAAAAAATTGAATCTTCGGCCTAAAGCCTTTTCTTTAGACACTTTAACATAGTACAGATTGAACAACAAGGGAATGAGCTGCAAAAATACCCAAAAGCCTCCTAAAAAAACAGAAGAAAATTACTAACATTTTCTTCTTATGAAATAGAGTGATCTAACCACACTAAACGGTAGAAGACGATGCTCGATGAAAGGAGATGGACGTTTGTGAAAGTGGTTTTAGCCATTATGATTGGTCTTTCAATGCTCCCTTTACCTGTTCATGCAGAAGGGACCGGCAAACAGCCAGATGAATTGAAGCAAAGAATGGCCCTATATGAAAAAGTCTCCATCACAACACAGGTTCCATGGTATGTACTTGCTGCAGTTGATCAGTATGAACACAATATTCGAAAAAGCAGAAGAGATTTACCGAAACAAAAAGGCGTCATTGGCATCTACATTCCCCGGGAAATGTGGATTGGACCAGAAAACCCGAATAAACAGGATACCTCTCCTTTAAGCATTAAAGTGTTTGACGGAATTGGTCTTGATGGGAATGGGGATGGCAAAGCAAGCAGCGATGACGATGAGGATGTATTATTCACGTTTGCTCAATACTTGCTTCACTACGGCAGCAGCATTGATCAATTAAAAATTGGCTTATGGGACTATTATGGACGTGATCAAACCGTTGGAATCATTTCATCTTTTATGAAGCTATATAAGCACTACGGCCATCTTGATCTTGGAAAGCATGCTTTTCCTCTACCAGTTGGAGCTGACTACAGCTACCGAAGTACATGGGGAGATGCGAGAGGATTTGGAGGAAGAAGAATTCATGAGGGAACCGATTTATTTGCCCATTATGGACTTCCCGTTCGTGCGACATCGTATGGCGTGATTGAAATGAAAGGCTGGAACCGTTTTGGCGGCTGGCGGATAGGCATTCGAGACATTCATAATCATTATCATTACTTCGCTCACTTAAATGGCTTTGCGAAAGGACTTAAGACAGGTCAAATAGTTGAACCAGGTCAGGTGATTGGATCTGTCGGAAGCTCCGGTTACGGCCCTCCAGGCACCGCAGGAAAATTTCCGCCGCATCTTCACTATGGCATGTACAAAGACAACGGCAGAACGGAATGGTCATTTGACCCATACCCTCATTTGAGGGCGTGGGAAAGAGCTGAACGGAAACGAAAATAAATAAAAGGAGAAGTTTAGCGTTTTCGCACTCTTCTCCTTTTTTCATTGATAAAACTTTCCTTCAAAATTTTATCCTTTTGACCACTATTCTGACAAGGGCTACAAGCAAATGATACTGAATCCGTTCAGCATTTTATACACTAATAATTCTCTATATATTATAGTTATAAACCACTCATTTTTTAACATAATGCTATCCAAAAGCTACTCTGTATCTTAAACTCTCAAATGTCTGGAGGAACGTTCAATATCCTTCATTCTTTTAAATTCTTGCTCCGTAATCTTATTTCTACTGCTGTTGAATAGATTTTGCATCTCACTCTTGAATGAGCTATATCGTGAATCCTCGTAATTATACTCTTCTTCATTCTTAAATAAGAAACTTTGATACTTTCTCATAAAATCACTTAACTTCAATTCAACATATATTCCTCTTAAATCGGAATAAAGAAAAATCCTATCTCGGTCTATATCAATTTCTCTAATATTAAAATTATACCCTTTAAGGAGTTCGTTAAATGAAGCTATAGCAATATTATAAGAGCGACTATCATATAGTGAACATAAATTTAAAAACTTCGAAAAAGAAATATGTTCTGTTAATTCCGGCTCAAAAATCAACCAACCAAATTCCATAATAAATCCAGAAAACTTACTAAAAAACCTAAATCTTCTTTGTGAGTTAATAATGATCTTAAAGCCTTTTCTTTTAATATCATAACTCTCTATTGAAATCCCATAACTTTCTAAACCTTTATTAAAATCTTTAATTAAGCATTTTATAAAATTTTTTTCCGTGATACGATGTGCCGTTCTCCATTTGATAAATCCATTATCCTCCTGTAACATACTAAGAGCCTTATCTTTTCTTGATGACTTTAATTCTCGTATAATTTTATCTGTTACAACATAAGGCTTATTCTCATGCTCCTTAACATAATCATTGATTTCAATGATTAGCCCCTCTCTCTCATCTAAGGCTTTCATAATTTCATTTCTATAGTACCTGTATTTTTTTCCTTCAATAATTTTTTCATAAAGATGCTTGGCCTCAAGCCCAATACTCTTAAATTTATTCTCAAGTTTATAAGGCAACATAATGGGGAGGTTTGTAACAAATTCGTTCCACTTATGTAGTGTATTCTCTATACCTGGTAAATCATTGTTTAGTTTATATTTAAGCTGTATTTTTTTTTGCTTCTCTTTCAACAATTCACCGTTATTCTTCATCCATTCCCCTAGTTCACCAAATTGCTTGACACATTCACTTCCAACGTTAAGCTTATTTTCATTCAATTTATTGGTAATATAATAAATGTACTTATTTTTCGTGCCACAAAGGCTACATTTCATTCTATTATTCCCTTCAAGAACTCTTACATATATATCATGAGAGGGCTTCCATTCATTATTCGATGCATTCAAAACATTTGGAAGAATATCTTTGAAAAAATTTTGTTTTTCTGTATCTAAATTAACCAAATCTTCTTGCATAAGCTTTTCTTTTGTCTTTAATAATTCATAAAACCATGGGTAATCTTTTGTTATCTCACTATAGAACAATTTGTTGCGATCTTTTTTAGACAAAATATTTTTTTGTTTGCTCAATTTAATCCCACCCAAGTATTGAATTTTAAATATGATTTTCATTACCCGCATTTATTCTAATCTATTATAAATTAAAGTATACTTGATTTAGAAATAAATAGGAGGACTTTATGAGATTTTCCAACAAATTTACAGGAATATTGACCTTTCAAGAAGAAATCGCACAATTAAAACAAGAATTAGAAATAATTTTAAATGTGAACACCAAATTAATACAAGAAAGAAACCAGTATAGAATTCAAATCCATAAATTTTTAGATCGAATTTTTCTCCTACCTAAAATTAGATCAGGTAAATGCAATCCGTTATAATATAAATAAACACCTTAGAATGCAGTTGAATTTATTTGTTCACAAAATAAGGGTAGGAGCTATGTTTAAAAAGTTGAGACGTTTTTTAATTTATTCATCAAAATAAGAAATAGAGCAGCCTATTCACTTAATGAACTAGCTAAACTTTACTTGTCCTTCCCTCTGATAAAAGAAAATCTCACTACAGAAGAATCCAGTTGAACCCAGAAAAATTACATATTTCAACAATTTAGAATGACCTAATAAATAGATTTGAAAGTTTAAAGAAAACAAAAGAAGAAATGAAGAAACAATTAAATGAGTATCGTGCGGGTAATTTGAATGGACTATACTTAATGACAATTCATAAAAGTAAGGGTTTATCAATTCCTAACGTATTTGTAATAGATCTTCATAATGATGGACTTCCATTTAAACAAGTAAACCTTGATGACTATTTACTACAAGAACAAATTGAAAAAGCTGAGCTGCCTACAACCATCGAAGAAGAAAGACGTTTAATGTACGTGGCAGTAACTAGACCACAACATCCATTGTATGTTACGTTCTCTAAAACAATATAATAACCCCTGTAAACGTTCTATTTTTTTAAAAGAAATCAAAATTCCTATTAAATAATCAGGAGGTGTCCTTATTAACGTTTATTCTCTTGATCCCTATTATAAAATAAATCAAAACGTCATTTTAGAAAGAATTGAATTCTATTTCAAAAAAGGATATTCCATTTTTGAATTTAACGATGTTGAAATAATCAATCTAGTCAAAGAAAATGTTAAGGCAGATCTAGAAGATGTAATTGATGTTACTGGAGAACAATCTCATGACTTCTTTATTACAAAATGGAATTTACAATACTCGTATAAATCTCTTAAATATAAACATCTATTAATGTCCATTTCACTGTTGTTCCACTCTTGGGAACAAGAGTTTATAAAATTAACCAAAAATATAGCTAACCACTTTAACTTAGGTTATTGTGAGAGATATACGAGAAATTGTCAAAATTTCTTTATTAATCAATTAGGTTATGATTTAAATAAAACAGCGCATTATACACACATTGAAGAATTGAGACTCCTTGTTAACGTGATTAAACATGGTGACGGACACTCTGCAAAGAAGCTTAAAGAATTACGACCAGATTATTTTAAAAATGAGTTTGGTGAGGATAGCCTTGCTTTAACTCAGAATGTTTTCACTTCAACGAAAACACTAATTGTTACTGAACAAGACTTTAAAATATATTGGAATGCAATTAAAGAATTTTGGTTTCACTTGCCAACTAAATTTTCACTTTCTTCAAAAAGAGATCCTTTATAATGGATCTCTTTTTTATAAATTGAATATCACTTTAAATAACCCATTGGTTATACGTGTTCGAAATTAATGCAAATTTTGCTTTTGATGATTATCCTCTTCAACGGAATGATCTCCCTAAAGTGCCACGGTAGAACCTGCTTTCTAATCCAAAATTAGCGTAAAATGCCACTATTTAAAAAAAGTAAAGCACTTTAACAATTAAAATTTATCATGACATACCCTCCATCTGGAAATTAAGTGGTGATTAAGTATTTTATTAACATCCTCGAACAACGATGATTACAGCGCATAAAAAAACAGCCCAATCATTGTTGGGCTGTTATTCCTTTTTCTCCTTTTTCTCTGGGAGAACAATTGGTGGAGCACCTGAGTTTGTTCCGCTGCCATTATAATAATCTGGTACGTCTCCTTGAACGGCTTGTATGGAGACAGGAACAGAGTTTTTGACTACGATTGTTTCAGAGGCAAATGGGATAATGACTCTTACCTTGACCTCGATCAGAACACTAATATCAATCAAGGCATTGTTGATGCCATAAGGCTTAATGTTTTTCTCAACGTCCGTATGCGGATCACCAATCACACTAAAGCGTACAGGTACTTTGGGTCCGAGGTTGGCGATGAGTGCATTTCCGGATGCCTGACCGAGCGGAATGTTATATATAATGCCGTCATGTCCATCTGCTTGATCCTTTAACGCTTCTTTTGCCTCTTTTTGAAAGTTCCCCTTTTCAATGTCCTCTAAATTTTTCTGAAGATGACGTGATAGGTCAGCCATGGCTTTCGATGTTGCTTGCGCATTAAAATCGATGGTCGTCACTTTTCCGTTCTCACTTGTATTCATGACCACCATATCCTTCATATTCTCCTGATCGTCTGCAAAGTCTTGCACTGAATATTGTATGAGGTGATTGGCGATGCGCTCTGTTTCTAGTTCAGCAATGTGAATAAGGGTTGGTTTAATGGATCGGTTGATAAAAAACAAACTAATCACGGTTGAGAGCACAAAGAATACGATGGCAAGCAGCATGACGTAACGAAATGGCAAAGGGCCCTTTTTGTAGGGGCGATAACGGCGGTTCATTCTCAATAAAAAATCCCCCCTTCTCCATTACATGTGTATGCAGACAGGCGGGGGGATAGGAATCATCTCTCTATTTTATTTCACCATTTTTAATAATGCATCTCTTCCAATTGTTCCAGCTGAGATGCCTAGCGCTTCTGCGGCGTATGTCACAGATTCTAAAGGAGCATCGAGCAATTGCTCAATGGTTCTTACACCAACTGCTCTTCCTGCAATAATTCCTCTATCTGCAAGCTTTTCATTCAAGAGCCCGACATCAAGTGCACCGCACATGATATACCCGTGTTCATTTGTTACTGCCATGAAATTTGTCTTCGGCAGCTTGACGGTGACCGCTGTAAAGGAATGGCCATCAATTGTAATAGGTGTTAAATTCACCAAATCCCTTCACTCCTCTCATCACAATCTATGTGAAAAGAGGGCGCGTGTTGTTAGGCTGAAGCGGATTTCATGTGGCTTCCTTCAAGCGCCATGTCAGAACATCACGTAAAAATTCAGGCATGAAATATTCAATGTGTTCGTGATCACGGATATGCGGAAAAAGAGAGCCTAATGTATACATATCGACTGTGCCAACTGTATAGGAGGCGTCTTTTTTGATCAATTGACCATGTACAAAGACATCCTTCACCCGTTTGGCCTCGCCTTCTTCTAACGTATAGCTGAGTCCGCTATATAGCATTTTCCCCATCAGCTCACCTCTAAAGCCGAAGCCTTTAATGCGCAGCTGTTCCATTTTTTCTTCACAGCCCCGCCGAACCGTTTCGATGAGCTGTTGACCGGTAAGCGTCACCCGAATGGGATTAATAGGATGCGGACATATCCGGTGGATTTCTTCTCTTGTGACGATCCCTGCCTCTAATGAATCAAGCACCATACCTGCATTCATCATGCCAATATCTGCCTCGCACCAATCTTTAATGGCATCTGTTAAGAGCTGCGGAAGCGGAGATTCGTCGAACCACTTCGTTTCTAGCTTCGACTCAATTGTTGTGACTTTTTCCTGCATGAGTGCTTTCGCTCTTCTTTCTGCCTGCTGTAAGGTGGTGATGGCTTCATCTGATTCACTGATGAGCTGATCCACTGACTGCACTGTCGCCTTTTTCTCTATCAGCTCTTTGCGCGCTGTATCGATTGTCAGCTCGACGCAGCCAATATAATGCCCATACTTTTCAGCGCATGCAAGAAGCACCCCATTGTCCATTTCACCCTGTTCTAACAGATGATGCGTGTGCGAGCCTAGGATGATGTCGATTTCAGGGAAGTCACGGGCGACCTCTCGATCGTGGATAATACCGAGATGGGATAAGAGCACAATGACATCTGCCTGTCCCTTCACTTCCTGCAACATGTCCCGTATGCTGTCAAACGGATCAGTAATGTTCCAGCCCAGCTTTTCATAAACAGGTGTATACGCAATGGTCACGCCTAAGAGACATATTCTCAGTCCGTTTTCCAATGTGATCATATGATAGGGCTTTGCCCATAATGGCCTTTTGCCTTTCTCAAATAGATTAGACAGGACCACAGGAAATTGTGCATTCTCATACAAGTGATCAAGCTGATCATGAGGCAATGTAATACCTTCATTATTCCCGATCGTAACTCCATCATAGCCAAGCTGATTGAGGAGCTTGACGTTTACCTTTCCATAATCAGCTTCAGATACGAGGTTCACTCGATCCATATGGTCGCCAATATCAAACAAGAGCATCTGATCGTGAACTTGACGCTTTTCTTCAATATAAGCTGCAATTTTTGGCCAGTTCTCAAAGTGGCTGTGCAAGTCGTTTGTATGATATAACCATAGCTTCTGCAGCATGTTGATCTCTCCCTCAAGTTGTCACTGACCGTCTCATTCAGGTTGAAAGCTTCAGTCAGCTCTCGGTTAACTAAATAAATCTAACTGCTTCGGAGACAGGCTTGAATACGTGATATCCAGCAAATCAATCATCTGCTGTCCATTTGCTGCTGCATCTCCGCCGGAGTTATTATTAAACACGACATAGACATCTTTCGATTGCTGATGCAGGATGTCGAGATTCTTTTTCCACTCTTGTAATTCTGCTTCATTATATAAATATAAGTATCTCACTTCACGCCAATTCTCATGGTCTGCCGGGTGAAGCCAGCCCTGTTTATTCCTCCCGTGAAATCGGACCAATGTTTTATCACGGTGTGTAGCTTGTATGACTGGCGGAATGGAGCCTTCTCCGACTTGCGGTTCATCACAGACGGAATGAATCCATCCTTCCTTTTCCATAAAGGACAAAGTCTGCTCATAAAATTCCTCTGAAAACCATGTACGGTTTCGGAATTCGAGAGCACAAGGAATATCACCCATCTTCTCCTTACACCATCTTAAATAGTGGACGTGCTCTTTTTTGCAATCAAACCAAGGTGGAAATTGAAAGAGCACCATGGCCAGTTTCCCTTCACGAATGAGCGGAGTCAGCGAAAGAATAAATGCATCAAACATGTCCTCCTTCGAAGCAAACGGAATCTCGCCCCTTTGATGTCCAGTCATTCCTTGGTATGCTTTTACAACAAATTGAAAGTCATCTGGCGTATCCTTTATCCACTTTTCATGATTACGCTCAGGCTGAACCGCATAAAAGCTGGCATCCAGTTCCACAATCGGAAACGTTGATGCGTAGTGAAACAGCTTTTGCGCGCTGCCGATTTTCGGCGGATAAAGACTGTCATGATCTCCCCAGCCAGTTAATCCGATATAAATCATGTTTCTCACCTCTTGCCACTCTCATGTATAGACGGCTTCCTCACATCAAAGCCTTTGTTCCTTGTGATACCCATATTTCTGAAAGAAATTCTTCTGTCTACAACATATCATATTTGCTCGTAATTCTGAATGAAGATGACTGGCGGCACGTGATTTTATCCCGACGCTCTGTTTGTTTGTCATATTAATTAACAACTTTCTATCTAAAATGATTTTAGCTGATAACATAAAATGCATATCAGAGATGTTGACAGCAATTGTCCATTTTTTTATTCATCTTCACCAATAAAGGAGATTGAGTGGATATGAACATAGACGATAACCAGTTTGACATATTACAAAAAATCGCCAGAAATATTCATAAGCCTGTCTATTTGTTAAACCAGTATGGACGTATACTGTATACCTCGCACTCCATGATGACGAGCCCAGAATGGATGCACATTCTCCCCTTTTTTCGAACCAGGACAACTCATTCTTTTTCGATGATACATGCTAAACAAACCTTTTCCATCTTCCCGATTGATTTAAACGAACAAACATGTGATTACCTCGTCATCCTTTCTTTCATTCACCCGCAGAATAAAGCATTGCATGGGATGATTGCAAAAGCAGTGAACGAAATGTCGATTGCTCGTATGAGACAATATGCCGCCCTGCAAACGGCCAAGCGAGCTAGAAATGAGGGTTTTCGCAGATGGATAGAGAGGGCATCGTTTTCCCAGCAAGATCATTTACATTTCGCTCAATCGTTTGGATTAAGCGCCGAATGCCGCTATCTATGTATGATCTGTCAGCTTGACCAGCGTAGTGATACCACATGTTTTATGAAGCAGCAAATGGTTTTAGATCATGTGATTGATCTGCTCGAAAGCGCACTTCTAAACTGCCCATTTCCTGCCTTTCTGTTTGTCAAAGGTGATATGGGTGTTGTATTGATGGAGGAGACTGGCAGTTGGCCGGAGGTTAGCGGCAGTCTCATCTCTTTTTTAAAACAATTGCAGAAGCTTGTTAAACTGCAAGTGAATCACACCATTTCTTTTGGGGTGAGTTTGACCGCCTGCCTAATCCCCCATCTGTCTGAGGGCTACAATGAAGCAATAGAGGCTCTTCAAACCGGACATCTCTCATCGCGGACTGAATATATTCAATTTTATCAGGCGAAGGATGTACCAGATTTACTAAGGCTCATTCCAAGAAAGGATATGATCACGTTTCACCAGCTGCACCTACACCCGTTATCTGAACCATCACAAGTCGATCAAAGTCTTCTTCACACCTTGTCTGTCTATTTAGAAACCCATTGCCACATTTCAGAAACAGCCAAACGATTGTCTATTCATCGCAACACGGTCATTTATCGCCTTGAGAAGTGTGAAGAATTGCTTCGAATCAGCTTAAAAGATCCTGACGCAACATTGCGGCTGCGCTTAGCCTTCCGTATTCAAAGGTTTCTCTCATCCCATCCTGATTGAATTTTTTCTTCCGAAGCTTCATATAGTTTGGAAGAGAAAAATGAGTCTCGAGGAGGGATGACAAATGGATGATGAGCTCCGTCACATCCCGCAGCCCATTCGAAAGGATGGCGCGGGTGCTACCGACTTAGGCCCGCGTGATGTCCTTCGAGATATAGAGAACCCAGATATGCTCGTTCCCCCTAAAACCGATGCCGGAACAATCCCTAATTTAAAATTTTCATTTTCTGATACACACATGCATTTGAATCACGGCGGCTGGTCGAGGGAAATTACGAAGCGGGAGCTGCCTGTTTCAACAACGATTGCAGGTGTCAACATGCGGCTCACACGTGGAGGTGTTCGTGAGCTTCATTGGCATAAACAGGCGGAATGGGCGTATATGATTTTAGGCAAAGCCCGCATCACATCTGTAGATGCAGAAGGGCGAAATATGATCGCTGATATAGAAGAAGGCGATTTGTGGTATTTTCCACCTGGTATCCCGCACTCCATCCAAGGACTTGAGGATGGATGTGAGTTCCTTCTTGTATTTGATGATGGCGATTTTTCTGAATTTGATACATTCACGATCACAGACTGGTTTGCCCATACACCAAAAGAGATTCTATCCGCCAATTTTGGTGTTCCTAAGAAATTGTTTGACCATATTCCGAATAAGCAGCGCTATATGTTTCAAGGCTCACCGCCGGCATCCTTAGAAAGCCAAATGGTATCTGATCCATACGGGAGCATTAAGCCGCCATTTACACACCAGCTTCTTCGGCAAAAGCCGCTAACGACCTCAGGCGGAACCGTTCGAATTGTCGATTCACAAAATTTCCCGATTTCAAAAACAATTGCGGCTGCACTTGTCGAAGTAAAACCTGGCGGCATGAGAGAAATGCACTGGCATCCTAATAATGATGAGTGGCAATACTATTTAACCGGTACGGCCAAAATGACGGTCTTTGGAGCAGGAGGTACTGCCCGCACCTTTAATTACAGAGCAGGTGATGTTGGATATGTTCCTTTTGGTATGGGGCATTACATCCAAAATATCGGCCAAACGAGCCTTTGGTTTTTAGAAATTTTTAAAAGTGACCGGTTTGCAGATATTTCGTTGAATCAGTGGATGGCCTTAACCCCGCCTCAATTAGTGAAAGAGCATTTACACGTAGATGATGCAATGATTCGTGCGCTTCATAAAGAAAAATCACCTGTCGTGAAATATGAGAGATGATGCGATTTTATTGATAAAAAACCGATCATTTTTAGATGATCGGTTTTATCATGGTTAACTCTTATCGATACCAAGCTTTTGCTAAATTGTTTTTAAAGTTACTGTCCTTGAATGGTACGTTGGCACTACCAAAGTCTGTTGTATTCAATGCATGTCTTGCTGCCGGCGTTAGATCATCCCAGCCAATTAAAGGCTGCATCCCTTTACCGCTCACATTGCCGCTTACATCCAGCTCGTGGTTCAATGGCCAATTGCTATCATAACCAACCAAAGGATTTGTTCCTAAAATACTTGCCGCACTCGGTGCTGCTTTCTTATATTGCCCATGACCTGAGTAAGCAATCGATTGAACACGCGGGCTCGCTACAGCCGGGTTGTCAATCCAAACGACAATGGATTCCCAGTCATGACGATGACCAAAGCCCGGTGAAGGATTATCTTTTGGGAAATACCAAGCATACATAATTGCCCAGCTGCCATTGTACCAATCTGAACGTGAATATACTTGACCGATATTACTGCTGCATCCACCATTATGTGAACCGCTCGTTTTTAACCCTCTGCTTGTGTTTCCAGCAGCATCTACAGCTGGGAATGGTACACATCCATGCCATACTTTCAAATAAGGCTGAAATTTTTTCGCCGCTTTTTGTGTAACAGTTGTTGGATTGACTTCTCTAAAACCAACTACCTTGTCATGATCAATTTCTGCCGCATGAACTGCTGATGGCACTGCTGTACTAAACATGGTGACGATAAAAAATATAATAGCAAACATAAACTTCTTCATTTTCTATCCCCTTTTCTCTTGATTATCTCAGTTACCTCATGCTGTCGAGATTGATGTTACCATTGTGGAAAAAGCCAATCAATCACTTTTTACACAAAATGTATATTTTAGTATTTTATTAACAAGTTTTTATTAATCTCAAAGACCTAAATTTATGGATTTCATCTCAGTAAAAGGTGTAAATATTGATAAACTATACTATTCATTTAGATAAAATATAAAACATATACTATTTCTAATTGGAATTTTTCTAAATGTATTTCATTCAATAAAAAAAGATTGTAGATCAACTACAATCTTCCTTGCGCTGCATGAGCATGCTGCACTTTTTTCCCCCACACGATGGATGCAGCGAAACTGACGCAAAGCACCAGTGTTCCAAACATAAAAGGAAACTCAATATTCACATCAAATAATATACCAGCAAGACTCGGTCCGACGATATTGGCAAGGCTCATAAAGGATGTATTGAGACCGCCTGCCACCCCTTGCTGATTGCCTGCCATCTTGGACAGCAATGTATTGAGGGCTGGACGGACAAATGACGTAGCCGATAAAAATAAAATCGAACCTGTAAAGATCAACCAAAAGGACGGCGCAAAACGGCAGG
Source organism: Bacillus sp. G1(2015b) (assembly GCF_001482475.1). Lineage (NCBI taxonomy): Bacteria > Bacillati > Bacillota > Bacilli > Caryophanales > Bacillaceae > Bacillus > Bacillus sp. G1(2015b). Next base: position 158,984 of record NZ_LKIC01000012.1, read on the forward strand.
CGATCAGCATGAAAGCCGCACCTAACAGCGCATAACGCACGACTCTCATCTCTCCAAATCGTTTCACACAGGCATTCACTAACGCACCTTGGACAAGCACCCCAGCGAGACCCGCAACCGTAATCACAAAGGCAATATCTTTCGGTGAAAATCCGTGTTTTTGGTCTACATATAAGCCGAAAATCGATTCAAAGTGAATGATCCCGAAATTGAGGACAAAGGCCAATATAAACAAAAAGCCGTACGATGTCTTTAGGGCCTCGATCATTTGTACAAAAGGATTGAAATGAATGTCCTTGTTGAGCCGCGCCTCTTCCTGCTTTTCCTTTGTTAATGTTTCAGGTAAGAATAGGATGGATAACAAAGTAGAAAGGGCGGCAAAGGAACCAGCAATGAGAAATGGAAAAGCGATCCCGTACTCAGCCAAATAGCCGCCTACGCCCGGCCCAATGACAAAACCTAGTGTCATCGCTGCACTGAATAGGCCCATTCCTTTCCCTCGGTCCTTTTCACTTGTGATATCAGCGATGTATGCAAACATGGCCGGCATGAGCAAAGCCCCGGCAGCACCGCCTAAAAACCGAGACACAAACAGCATCCAAAGCTGATCAGCAAAAGCAAAAATAAACTGAGCAATCGTAAAGCCGGCAATCCCGGCAATGATCAATTTTCTTCGTCCAAATCGATCGGTCAGTGCGCCGGCGATCGGCGATAACGCAAATTGTGTGAGGCCTGTTGCAGCGACAAGAAAACCGAGTGTTTTTCCTGTTGCGCCAAAGGCTTCGATGTAACTCGGCATAACAGGTACAATGAGGCCAAAGCCAAGCATGGCAATAAAAATATTGAGCATCAAAATGTATAATCTGCCCATCTTCTTCATACAAAAAACCTCTTTCTGCAAAATAAATGAAAATGATGACAAAAAGGATGAGAACTTCTCCAGTATAGCGATAACCTTATCTATAAGTCTAGTTTTTCAAAAATTAGCGTTCTTTTCCAAATGAAAAATACCCGCCAGTGGCGAGTATGATGTATCTATTCAGCTTGTTCATAGATAGAAAGAGCCGCCTGAAGCCCTGCTCCGCAATGGATAGATGCACCGTGTTTGATGAGAATCGCTTCCAGCCCTGCTAACACAAACAGCACATTTTCCTTTCGGCAGCTGTAGCCCATTGTCCCAATTCTCCATATACGGCCGGCAAGCGGTCCAAAGGAGCTTGCAATCTCAATTCCAAAATGATGGAGCAGGTCGAAACGGACCGCTTCTCCGTCAATACCCTTTGGAATGACAACACAGGTCACAACCGGCATTTTACAATCTGGATCACCAAACAATTCAAGCCCCATCGCTTCAAGACCTTTCATCAAGGCTTTTTCATGATACGTGTGTCTTTGAAAACGTTCAGACAGCCCTTCTTCCAGCACAAGACGAACCCCTTCTCGCAGTGCATAGAGCATCGTTGTCGCTTCTGTATGATGATTTAATCGTCTTGGGGTCCAATAATCCTGAAGCTGGCTTAAATCAAAATAATTGCTTTTGATTGGAGAAATATCGATCTGTTTTTGTAATTCATCCTGTGTCGCTATCCCTTTTTCTACTTTCTTTCTCGATTCAATGACAGCTGCGACTCGGTCATTATAGGTAATAGGTGACATGCCTGATGGAACAGATAAACATTTCTGCGTGCCGCCAATCGCCGCATCAATTTCCCATTCGTCCACTTTTACCTCGACACCGCCAATGGTCGCCACAGCGTCTACAATGAACAGCGCATCAAGAACCCGGCATGCTTCACCGATTTGCTTGAGCGGCTGCAATCGTCCGGTGGATGTTTCACCATGAACCATGGCAACGATTTTAGGCTTGACCTGCTTTATTTCTTGGATGATGTCGGCAGGATCAAAAACCGTCCCCCATTCACATTCCATAGTATGTACCTCAGCACCGTAGCGCTGCCCTATTTCAATGAGCAGGTGACCGAAGCGTCCAAAGACAGGCACAAGCATCGAATCTCCCGGCTCAATCACACTGGCGAGCACAGCTTCAAGCCCTGAACGGGACGTACCGTCAATTGGATAAGCCCATTTGTTTTCTGTTTGAAAAAGTGACCGCAATAAGGTCATTGTTTCGTTCATTATGTGTGTAAATGCTGGATCAAATTGACCGAGAATAGGGGTGCTCATCACACGGAGCACTCTCGGATCTACTTCTACGGGCCCCGGTGTCATTATCGTTCTCGAAGGTGTTTGCAGTTCTTTCACGTTATCCATCCTCTCCCTTGCTGTCCATCCTTATAAGCCCACTTATACAGGAATGCTCTTAAAATAGCAATCTCTTTTCCTACGAACTCATTACATAAAATTTACGATAAATCCATTTATTTCTTCATGACAATATGATAGAAATAAAGAGAATACATTCCCTATCAAGGAGGAAATCGAATGAAAAGAACTTTATTTGGAACTGTGGCCGCCGGAATCATGATATTCGGCACATTCGCCGCCCCGCTGCCTCCAGCTGCAAACTCTCAAGGTTTCAATCTGAATGAACCTAGTCAAACGATCACCTTTTCCCCGTTACAGCTTCAAAACGAAACATCTGCACAACAAACGCAAACTGCCGCCACAAGTCAAATCGATTCCTATTACCAATCTGCTGCTGGCAAATCAGGACCCGCTCTTAAAAAGGCTTTACACGATATCATTGATGATCATACGCAGCTATCCTACAGCCAGGTTTGGGATGCATTAAAGAAAACAGATGAAGACCCCAATAACTCTAACAATGTGCTGCTGCTTTATAGTGGTGCCTCCCGCTCAAAGCAAGCGAATGGTGGAAATGTCGGCCAGTGGAACAGAGAGCATGTCTGGGCAAAGTCTCATGGCAATTTTGGGACAAGTCAGGGGCCTGGGACAGATCTCCACCACCTTCGTGCGACAGATGTGCAAACGAACAGCACACGTGGAAATTTAGATTTTGATACAGGCGGTAATGAATACAAAGGGGCGCCGGGCAATTTCTACGATAGCGACTCATTCGAACCTCACAGCCGGGTCAAAGGAGATGTTGCGAGAATGCTCTTTTATATGGCGGTTCGCTACGAGGGTGATGACCGCTTTCCAGATTTAGAATTAAACGACAAAGTGAATAATGGAAGCTCGCCTCTTCACGGCAAAATGTCTGTGCTTCTCAAATGGCACAAGCAGGACCCAGTCGATCAAATCGAACGGAACCGCAATGAGATCATATATCAAACGTATCAGCACAACCGCAATCCTTTTATTGATCATCCTGAATGGGTAAGTGAGATTTGGGAATAAAAAAAGGCACTGCTATAAACAAGCAGTGCCTTTCTTTTGTTCAAGAGGACAAACAAGACAATAATCAAGACTCTCTGATTTTTTCTCAAGCTTATAATACATACAGCAGGTTTTCCGGTTGGATGTTTCAAGTAAGCTGTCGTCTAGGTTTAAACTGTGCTGAAATGGATTTTGCTGAGCTCCAAATACATCCCCAGCCGCCTGCTTCAGATACAGATAATCCTCCCGCACACGCTGCTTCACCGCAGGTTCTTCCGCTTCCCGCATCATGCTTCGATAAAGAGAGTTGATTCGAACCGCTACATTTTCCCATAAAATACGAGAAGAGAGTTTTGATGTGCGGTTCAGCACGTCTAAAAGAGGTGTGACACACTCCGTAAACAGTGCACGTACGACCTTCTCTCTCCATTCATGCCGATCTCCTGCTAGTGGAACAAACGAACACGCTGCCTCATCAATTTCAATTTTCCGATCCTCTCTAAATGCACATGCTGCTGGTGAAAACTGATAGACACCGTCATACAGCGTCATCAAATAAAGAGAGGAACTGACGGCTAAATAGGCATACCGCTTTGAAAACATAGAAGCTGCTACCGCAAGATTGGGTGCATGCATCGCTTCCTTTTCAGCTTCTAATAAACGTATGACGGCTGCTTCTGAAAAAAGCGCAGCAAGTGTGCGATCAGATGTCATTGGTCCATTTGTGATGTGTACCCCGAAATCAAGTAATTCTCTCTCAACCCACTCTGGCCTCATATCAAAACCCCTATCTTTCGTTTATCGATTTCGCTGTTGATATAACAAATAAATAAAGAATGGTGCACCAATTGCCGCCGTAAAAACACCTGCTGGGACATCTAACGGTAGAAATGCGGTTCTAGCCACAAGATCAGCCAGCATCACGAGAATACTTCCAACAAGCGCAGATGCTGGGACAAGTGCTATGAATGAACGTCCAATGATCATCCGTGCGACGTGCGGCGCCATGAGTCCAACAAATTCAATGCCGCCTGCAAATGCGACTGCAACACCAGCCAATGTCACACTCATCAGGAGAAAGAATAATCGTTTCGCCTGCACTTTTACCCCGAGACCTGTTGCAAGATCATCTCCAAGTTCTTTTACATTCATCGTTCTTGCTAACACCATGACAATCGGTAAAATAATCATCACCCAAGGAAGCATCGCAGTGACATCTTTCATCGTAGAACCATATAAGCTGCCCGTCAGCCAAATATATGACTTAGTCGTTGTCATCGTATCACTAAGAACAAGCGTAAACGTCACACACGCCTTCATAATGGCAGAAATCCCAATTCCCATTAGTACAAGTGTGATCGGTTTGACCCCTTTTTTCCATGACAGCAAATAAATCAGGCACGATACCGCAAACGCACCGGCAATCGCCCATAAGGATTGATAAGCAATGGGCACAGTGCCCATCCAAAAGACGATGAACATAATCGCACCAAACGAAGCACCACTCGTAATCCCAATGATGTCAGGCGATGCAAGCGGGTTGCGAATCAATCCTTGCAAAATAAGCCCTGATACCGCAAGCGAGGCTCCGACTAAGACAGCCAGCAGCGTTCGTGGAATCCTCAGCGTATTTAACACAAAGGAATTTCCCTCTCCCTGACCGATTAAATGAAGCAGCACATCCACCGGCTGAATGAACCGGCTTCCCATACTGAGACTGAGAATAAATAAACCAAAGGCAATGGCCGTCAATAAAAGTAAAATCAAAAACGTCCGCTTTGAAAATTGAAATGAAATGCTCCCGCCTTTAGAACGCACTGTATATGTTTTAGCCACCTGTCTTCAACCCCTTGCGCACGAGATAAACAAATAGAGGCGCTCCTGCTACCGCCGTCATGACACCAATCGGCACTTCCTGCGGCATGATCAGAAAACGAGCCGCAAGATCCGCGGCAAGTAAAAGCGACGCCCCCACAACGGCACAATACGGCAGTACCCAGCGGTGGTCAGGTCCGACAAGCTTTTTCACAATATGCGGCACAAGAAAACCAACAAAACCAATTGAACCAGCAACAGCGACCGAACCACCTGCTAAAAAGACGACGAGTACACCCATCGTGATTTTCAGCAGCAATGTACGCTGGCCAAGTCCTTTGGCAATATCATCTCCTGACAAAAGAACATTAATAGAACGTCCTAGAAGCAGCGCCACAATCGTCGCACCGAGAATATAAGGTAACACAGGGATTAACATATCAATGCTTCTTCCAGACACTGAACCAGCCATCCAGAACAAAATACTTTGAATTGACTGTTCATTCACGATTAAAAGACCTTGTGTAAAAGACGCAAACAGTGCAGATATCGCCGCTCCTGCAAGGACAATTTTGACTGGCGTTAATCCATCTCTACCAATGGAACCCAATAGAAAAACAAGCATCCCTGCAATCGCTGCGCCTAGAAAGGCTGTCCACATATAACCTGTTAACGACTCTGTTGAAAAGAAAACAATCGAAATCACGATAAAAAAGAGTCCACCTGCATTAATTCCTAATAAATCAGGCGCCGCAAGCGGATTTCTCGTTAATGCCTGCATCAGTGCACCAGAAATAGCTAGACTTGATCCAACGACCGTCGCGATTAAAGCTCTTGATAATCTGGATGTCATGACAATCACACTGTTTGGATCCGATTCATCAAATTGAAGAAACGCATGGATGGTGGCTTTGAGGGAAATTGAGGTTTGCCCAAGGGAAATACTGAGCATAAAAAAGACCAACATCAACAAAATGAATCCAGCAAAAAGCAGTGCCTTGCTTGAATCCTTTTTTAATAAACTTCTCATCTGATTCCCGCTTTCAATCTGTTATGGAAAAAAGGAGAAAATGGTATGTTCACATTTTCTCCTCTGTTATGACTTATTTATCAATTCCTAGACGATCGTAAATATCATCAAGCATCATGTTTGCAGCGATAATACCTCCGCCCATGTTCCAAGTGATTTCATCTACTTTATGCACTTGTTTCGCTTTCACTGCGTCAAGCTGCTTCCATAAAGGATGACTCGTCCACTCTTTATATGCTTTCTCAACCGCCTTATCTTGATCATCCATGAAGTAATAGATCACATCTGCATCCATTTGCGGAATACTCTCTTTGTCTGTCAGTGTAATGATGTCTTGCTTTTTATCTTTGACATTCTTAGGTCCTTTAAAGCCTAACTCTGTTAAAATCGACCCTGCGAAACCAGTTTGATAGATTCTAGCATGGTCTGCACGGAAGTTGACCACAGACACACTCATTGGCCAGTTTTTGATGTCTTTTTTCGCTTTTTCTTTGAAGTCAGCGACGCGGTCATCCCACTTCGTCAGCAATTCTTTTGATTTGTCTTCCTGATTTAACGCTTCACCCATCAACTTCACTGTATCTTTAAAGGTGAACACTGTTTCTGTTGCAACAGTTGGAGCGATCTCTTGCAACTGATCAAAAATTTGCTCGTGGCGGATTTTTGATGCAATGATCAAATCAGGATTGAGCTTTTCAATTTCCTCTAAATTTGGCTGTGTTTCCTGCCCAACAATTTTAACATCCTTTAAGTCATCTCTTAAATATTTATACGTAGGTGCTTCAAGCCATGATTCAACAACACCCACTGGTTTAATGCCCATAGCGACTGCTGCATCCGTTGCTCCTTGGTACAGCGTCACAATACGCTTTGGTTTATCCTTAATATTGTCAGTTGAACCGATAGCGCTTTCAACAGTCCTTGTTTTCTCTTTATTACCTGACTTGCCGTCACTGCTATTGCTGCCGCAAGCTGCAAGTAAAACGATGGAGAGCACAACTAATAGCGACCAAAAAGATTTCTTGAACATGTACCTCACCTATCCATTCTATATGTAGTCATATCGTTTGATAACGATTCTCATTATCACATTATGATTTTATCATAGAAAAGGATGGTGTCAATGTAAATTTTTAAGAAAATGGGAGAGTATTGACTAGTTGTTCTTATGAAATAGGATGATTCCACATTTGGATCGTCCTGCCAATCTGTTTTCCCGCTTCTAATAAAATCGACAAATGGGTATGTCCTTCCAGCACTTGATAGACTGATTGTTTTTTGATTGGTTCTTTCGGCAGCTCATGATAGGGAAGAAATGTCTCGACGTCATACAGCTCATCCTTGCTGCCTACAAACATGCCATACGGCCGATCCATCTTCGCAAATTGTTTTTTAGGTGCAGATGGGGTTAAGGCAAGAGATAAATTGACGGTGATAGCCGTCAACAGAAGCGGATCCTGCTCAATTGCCCATGCAGGATAACGAAAACGAACCGCTTCAGAATGACTCATCAGACTCCCTTTTGTCATCGCAGACAGAATGAACTTCCATACTTGAACGGTGGCAAAAGGAATTTGATCAGCCCTCGCAGTACCTGATTTATAGCCAAATTCAGGTGCGATGAAAAAGTAACCGTCTACTTCTCTTTTTTTTGGCCAAGACAAGTAGTTAAGCAGCAGGCCCGCTCCCGAAGAATGACCACAAAGGTAGATGGCACCTTTATGATCCTGTTTAATGGCATCCACAACCTGCGACATATCTTGCCATACATCCGTGACACTAGGTGTATCCCCTTTTTTTCCTTGTGAATGGCCATGGCCTCTTAGATCAAGTAAAAATACATTTACGTGAAAATCATGTTGCAGTGTGTAAGCGATATGCTCATAACCAGCCAAACTATGAGCACCACCGCCATGAATCAAGATCACATTGGCCTGCGTGTTCTTTTCTGATAAAAAGGGATAATACGCAAGGCTTGTACCATCATGTGATGAAATGAATTGTCTTTCTGGAATATGTACAGAGGCTGCTTGTTGCATACTTGTAAACGAGAATGGTTCTGTCTTGGTGTGTGTCAATTGATTTCGCTCCTTTAGCCAGAAATGAGAATGACTAAGCCGAATTAGTCATCCTCCTTCCTGCATCCTATTCATTCATATCCTGCAGAGGGAAGGTCTTACTTTTTCTAAAGCATACCATAAGAACATGTCAATAAAGTCGGTGCTTTGTAAAACGCCTTTCATCATACTGTACATCTCTTTATGAATGCACAAAAGACGAACGTCCATCGTTCGTCTTCTTTCCTTACTTCACTTCCTCATGCTCTTGAGCAGCATCTCTTTTGCTCGCGATAAAGAGTGCACAGGTCATAGCAAGAATGGCCAGCGCCCACCAGAAGGTCGATACCGCCTCTTCATGATCAATGATAATTAAACGGATGACTGCTGTGATCCCTATATAAATAAAATAGCGAAGCGGAAAATGAAAGTTGGATTTAAAGTATTTAATAATTAAGGCAATAAACTCAAAGTACATAAAGAAGATCAGCAGTTCCCCAAGCATTCCATAATAGCTTTCTCCTTTATTGAACAGTGTCTTATAAACAAATTGGACAATGTACCATGTTTCACTGATTAAGAGAACACTTAAAGCGATGGCCAAAAAGAACAGACAGATATTGAGAAGGCCTTGTAAGAGATCAGGTATCTTTTGGAAGTTGTTGAATCGTTTCATTGAGTTGTCTCTCCATTCCAGTATATTCATTTGTTTTCTACATTTTGATGTTCCAAAATCGCAGCACGATGTAGTAAATGCCGTTCTTTTCCATCCTTTCAAACTGCCCGTGCATGCGGGTCATCATTCGTTTGATGCTTCGTTCACCAAGTCCAGTACTTTCCTGCGTGTCATTTGTCTCGTTTATCGCATTGCTGATATGGATCTCAAAGATTTCTTGATCGGATAAAAACGTGAGGTTGATATCCTTTTTAGGATCTGCGTATTTCCTTAAATTGGACATCACATTATCAAATACTCGGCCAAGCAGCTCGACATTCACATTGATATAGCTGTCAGGCAGCTCTCCTAAAAGATGAACCTTAAAGTTCTCTTGATGCAGAATGGCCACCTGATCTGACAGGAGATCGTAAATCACCTCTTTGACTGCAACGGTCTCAAGCTCAGATTCATGTTCTTTATCCAGCAGAAAATAGGCAAACAGATTGTTAGACAGATTTTTTAATTGCAGTGCTTTCCCGTAGGCACTCGCTATATATTGATCTTTACGGGTATCCGCTCCAGTCTCCTCTTTTTTCGCAAACTCCAGATTCATCATCAACGACGTCAGCGGTGTTCTCATATCATGGGACATTTCGGTGACCAAGCTGCGGCTCTCTTCTTGCAGCTCATCAATGGCTTGAAGCTTGTCCACAAAAGCTTTTCGCAGATCCTCAATACTTTTGGCAATCATCGCTAATTCATCATGCCCTTTTACCGTCATCTCATAGTCCAGCTCACCGCCTTCAAGAATATGAATCTCTTGATGAATCGTTTGCAGGTAGCGCAGACTTTTGCGAATGCCAAGAAGAACTATGAGGAGAAATATAAGCGTCGCCCCGAGCAGCTCGAGTGTAAAGGCCAGATCGTGGTAACGAGATGAATAGAAACCATCCACCATGACGCGGCCATTACCGTCGCTAAACTGAACCGGATACGAATGGTGTTCAGCGTACTGGGTCATCCTTTCTTTTCCGTACGCCGATTCATCGGCAGCGGAATAAATAGAGTCATATTGCAGCACTTGATCCTTGAAAATGGTCAAATTAATGTAATTCTCTTTTTTCACCCACTCGCCAAACGCTTTTCGATCCGTTGAAGACAGCCCATTCTCAGACACGTAGCGGCTGAATTTTTGAATATACTTGGCTGACTCCTGCTCGTAATACTCGTCAGAACTCAAATATCCATCAATTAAATCATTGGTGATCTTTTGCAGCGTCAAAAAGACAATACCACTCACAATTGCAGCCGCCAAAATCAACAGAGCCAGCTTTTTGGTCAGTGTATATTTACGTTGTGCCAAATCGATATCCTCTTCCCCATTCTGTTTTGATATATACAGGGCGCGCAGGATCATCTTCAATTTTGGCACGAAGCTTTCGAATATGCACCATCACCGTATTGTTGGAACAATAGAAATAGGGCTGTCCCCACACGCTTTCATAAATATTTTGAGCAGAAAATATTTTGTTTCGCCTGCTCATGAGCAGCTTTAACATCCGATATTCTAGATCAGACAGCTTAATTTGCTGGTTTTCTTTCCATACTTCATTAAATTCTTCACTTACCCTCAGCTTACCCCCAACAAGAAAAGTCTCTTCCTGCTCCTTCTTTTCCTGATAGACGGTATACCTGCGTAATTGTGCAATGACTCTAGCATGAAGCTCCTCTTCTGAGAAGGGCTTTGTCATATAATCATCCCCACCGGCAAGTAATCCTTCAGTTTTATCGAATGTACTCGACTTGGCTGTCAGAAATAGAATCGGAACGTTAGATGAGGATCTTATGTGCTGGCATGTTTCGATGCCTGAGAGCCCTGGCATCATCACATCTAAAATCACCAAATCGAGCGAATCATCCACAAGCTTCAATGCTTGCTCGCCATTCATCGCTCTTAGCACCTCATATCCTGCACGTGAAAGGGATTCCTGAAGAAGGTCACCAATATCCTGATCATCTTCTACGACTAATATTCGATGGGTCATGTCTCTCACCTCATGTAATGTGTTGCTCTTTCTTTTATGTCTTTACTATATATCATCTAACTATGTGAAAAGATACAGCATAAACCTTAACAGTTTATGAATTTAAGAATCTGCCATCAAATGGACACATTCATTTCCAAAAATTCACTTCTTCATAATTGGTTAAGAATTGATCTATATATTGATTCATTGTAAGGATCAATGGTTCGATCCAAATCACATTTATCATAACAGGAAAAGGGGCACGGATATGAATGCAAACAAAGTAGCACACGGACAACCGATGAGTCTGCGAGAAAGGGTTCATTTCTTGGACATCGTACGAGGATTCGCCTTAATGGGGATTATTCTAGTCAATTACTTTTTGATCATGGATTCGGCCAAGGGATTTGACATGCAGTCAAATGATGTCTTTCACAATGTGGTGAATTGGTTTGCCTCGGGGAAATTCATTACACTGTTTTCCTTTCTATTCGGGGTTGGTTTTATGATTTTTATGGACCGAGCTGCTCAGAAGGTGGACAGCCCAACCAAGCTGTTTGCACGCAGGTTAACCATTCTCTTAGGATTTGGCCTTCTGCATTTGACCTTTGTTTGGATTGGTGACATTTTGGCCTATTATGCAGTCGCTGGCTTTTTATTGCTTTTCTTTTACAAACGAACAGCCAAAACCATCCTATACTGGCTCATCACACTCTTTGTGATTCAATTGCTCACACCTATTTTCACGATGCTGTTCAATACCATGAACACAGCATCATCAGGCAAGCCGGATTTTGCTGATTTCGAGCTGACCAGCCACAACAATCTGACTTATTTAGAATCAATTAATGATCGGTGGACAGATATGGTCACAATGGCTTCCGGTTCTTTTTCCACCGTCTATTCTATGTTCTTCATGTTTTTACTTGGTGTGTATTTTGTGAAAATGGAGTTTTTCAAAAACATGGAGGCGAAAAAAGCGATATGGAATCGCATTTGGGTCATTTTCACAATCGCGTTTCTGATTACACAGAGCAGCACGATCATAGCAGCGGTCAATCCTTTTGAAGATACACTCTGGGTGAACATTGCCACTGCTCTGGAACAAAACGGGGGATTAACTGGCAGTATGTTCTATATGAGTACACTTGCGATGCTGTTTCTGCACGTTCCTCAGCTGCGAGGTGCTTTAATGGTCTTTACAAAAGTCGGACGGATGTCCCTGACCTGTTATTTGCTTCACTCCATCATTGGCACAATGCTATTTCTGAAATACGGGGCCGGACTTGCCAATCATCTTCAGCCAGCTGGCACGTTTATGATTGGACTGGGGGTTTATGTCTTCCTAGTGCTCTTCAGTACGCTATGGTTAAAGCGGTTTAAATATGGCCCGATGGAGTTTATCTGGCGTCAGCTGACGTATGGGAAGGTTGATGATAAATCGAAAACAAGCACAATGCATGTAGCGAAGTAACTGACATCATAGTAGTTAAAAAGAGTGAGAAAAGGCGAACTTTAGTGGTTCGCCTTTTCTGTAGTATATTAGTTTTTTGTGATTCAATACTGGTCAATCACTTCTCGCAATTGATTCAAATAACTTTCTTTCAATTCATCTGGGTATTCAATTTTCACATGTTTCCCGAATGACATCAAATAGTGTGTCATATATGATAATTCTTCTTGATTGTACCCACCCACAATATAAGGAATATGATCAACGATCTCCAATTTCATATTCGGGTAATGATGCTTCAAAAATTTTTCTTTTCCTTGTTCCGTTAATCGACATTTAAATGAGATATCATGATAAGTTTTTTCGTACGCGAGTTGCAGTTCTTTTAATTCTTCCTTCGTAAATGTATCTCTGATTTCTTCTTCAATCATCATGTCCTTCATAAAGTCACATCTATAGATGCCCCACTTTTTATTTTGAACATCATATGCTTGAGTAAACCAAATGCCATTTCGATAAAACAACTCAAGAAATTGCAGCCTGATCCATTTATTTTCATATTGAGTGTAAGTCATCTTCACTATTTGATCTTCCATTATCGCCTGTAAAATCAATTCCAAATGATTTTGTTCACTAACTGGTGCGACATTATAGTAATGAATCACATCCAAAGTCTCCGTAATCATTTGCTTTCTCTCATCAGACATTGTGGCAAACAACTTTTGCCGAATTTGTGAGTAGGATTTTTTAAATGGTGTTGCTGACACCAGGTTTAGCGCTTTAAGAGCGAAAAAAATAGCTTGGACTTCTTCTATATTGAAATAAATAGGAACCAATGGAGATTGATTCACCAGTCGATATCCTCCATGTCTGCCATTTTCAACGTAAAAAGCTAAGCCCATTGACTCTAGCTCTTCCATATCTCTTAAAGCCGTCCTTTTAGAAATGCCAAATTCGCATTGTAAATCCTTTAACTGAAAAGAGTGTTTATCACTTAAAAAAATAAGTTCTTGGTTTAATCGTTCTGATTTTTTCATTTGTTTCCCTCTTAAAAAGGTGCCTTCTATTGTCACCTTTATCATTTATACTCAGCTTATCAAAAGAAAAGGAGCATGTACATGCAAACATTAATTATTAACGCGCACCCAGATTTCACTCATCGAGAAAGTTATTCAAACAAACTGCAAACACTATTTTTAGAACAGTTTAAAGAAAGGTTTCCTCATGAAGAACCAACCATTTTGCATTTATATGGAACTGAAATTCCTCGTATCGAAAAAGAACAGCTGCTAGGTATTTGGGATAAGCAAGCATCCGAACAAACATTAACGGCTGCCGAAGAAAAAATCGCCGCTGCGTCATCTGCTTTATTGGCTCAATTCAAAGCACATCATCGAATTGTGATCGTGTCACCTGTTCATAATTTCAATGTGACTTCACGATTGAAAGATTATATAGATAATATCTTTATTGCGAGAGAAACGTTCAAATATACAGAAAGTGGTTCTGTTGGTCTGATGACTGACGATTATCGTGTACTTTTACTTCAAGCAAGCGGCTCAATTTTCACAAATAACGATCGATATACACCTCTGGAATTTTCACATCATTACCTAAAAGAAATATTCCAAAACTTGATGGGCTTTCAACAATTTCATATTGTCCGAGCACAAGGAACAGCGATTTTAGAGCAAGATGCCATCTTACAATCCGCATCTGATGATATGACGAAAACCTTAGAGGAGTTTTATGCACCTAGTTAACTTCTATTTAATCAAAAAGACCCAAAACGAAAAATCGTGCATTTTTTGATAAAAATCACCTTTTTCGTTTTAGGGTGCTATAAAATCTTTCAGTTGATGTACATCGGCGAGACCCCAAGCACTGCGACTTCATTTCAATTACGACATACTTTATTTATGCCACATTCTCAACTGCTAGTAAGACTATTTTTTATAACCAATACTGCCGTTTCACGCGGATGGCTAAGAGGAAAATGATGGCCATACGGAACTAAATCAACCTTACCAAGATGCGATGGAGCAGAATAGCCTTTGTCATACTCCCCCCAAATCATGTGAAGATTATGCTTTGTTGCTTCATTGAAATCACCGTGATCGTTTTTCAATAGTAAATGGCTAAGCTGAACCGTCGTATTTAAAATTCTAGGAGAAGTAAAGCTGTTTCTGATTTTTTCAATATAATGTTCAGGGATACTCTCCGTCCTTTCAAACAAACCATTACTTAATAAATAGCGCTCTATCATTTTAGAAGTTGCTAATTTTAATGTCCATTTGTTCATCCATTGTGGAACATTTAGCGATTTAGCATTTTCTTTAGCAACAGGCGGCTGAAGTAAAGTGATTGAATACTTCTTATCTATGTACCCTTGTCCCAATGCTTCAAGTAAGATAAATGCACCGAATGAATGACCAATGAGATGTGCACCATTTGTCGCTTTCTCCAATAACTTTTTCACTACATTCAAGTAGATATCTAGAAGGTTTTTCTCTCGTTTAAAAGGAGATCGTCCCAAGCCAGGAAGATCCAAGATCCATACAGGTTGACCCGTTTTTTCATGAAGCTCTTGCGCTAAAGGAAATAAATCCTCTCCATCACTCAATAAACCATGTAATAAAATAAACGGTTTCCCTTCTCCTTGTAATTGGTAAAGGGTGTTGTTATCGCATAATGTTCGCTCAAATACATGATAATGCTCACCATGTTGATCCATCATTCGATAATCCAGATCAGCTACTACGGCAGGGATAAAGTTCATGACACTCGTCTTCTTAAACCAATCCCCTCCCATTATGTTTTTCACTGAAGCATTTGAAAATGTTCGTTTAGTCATAAAATTGAGTCCATCAGAAGGAATGTTTGTTATTTTACTTACTCCACTTTTCATTATTGTTTTCATAAGCGGCATTGGGACAGAGATTTTGGGTGCCCTCATATTCATACTTTCCGACATCACACTTAATAATTCAGCAATGTTCGGATCGTTCTCTTTGTCTTCAACAAGTGTATATGTTTGAATAGCCGGCTGTTCGATCCTGAGAACCTGCACAATAAATTTTGCAAACTCATCGTTTGAAATCAGTGGCAGCCTATATCCCTTACCTCCAGGAATCACCGGCATGAGCCCTCTTCGTATACTCGTCACAAGCAAACCTAATCCTGCTATCTGCTCTGTACTCCCTGTTTTACTACTGCCGACTATAGTTGGCGGATTAATGACAGACAGCGGATAACCTAGTGCTGTGGCCTGTTGACGGATATAAAGGTCTGCTAAAAATTTTGTTCTCTCATATGGATTTTTGATTTTCAAATAATTGTTTCCTTCTTTAAACACATCAATGGCAATCCTGCTATTTTCATCATCAAAGGGACTCATATAACCGACAACATGAATAAAATGCTGCAAGCCCTTCAATTGATGAATACTTTTAGCTAATTCACCAATATATTTGGCGCCATTTAAAAAGACGGAAGCTGCCTCGTTACTTGTCGCTTGAATATCCATGGGGCCTCCTGCGTGAATCAGCACATCCGTTTTCAACACCATCTCCATATCTTTAGCACTTAGACCTAAATCTACTTTCGTTAAATCACCTTCAATAAAGTGCATCACTTCCTGTTTTAAAATGCCTCTTTCTTGAAAAATACGTGTTGCTTTACTTTTCGACCTCACTAAAAGAAGAATGTTCATATCCTCTTTGGCTAATTCTTCGACTAATTGCTTTCCAATAAAGCCTGTTCCACCTGTTAAAAATACTGTTTTCATATAAAGTCTCCCTTTTAGTACTACTTAGTACTAATTTGATGTAAAAAAAATGCTTCTTTATCGAAGCAAGTTAAATAAATGATCTGCTGTTTTTGTGATGACAGTGGCATCCTTCAATGTTTCTGAAATAAATAACGCTCCTTCAAGATTTGTAATAAAAAGTGATGCCACCTCATCAATATGAATCGTATTTCGGAATTCCCCGCTCTCTACCCCTTGTTTCAGTAATAGAGAAACTTTCTTTTGTAATCCTGTGAAAAAAAGACCTATTTTTTCTTTTATTTGCGTGGCCTGTGCAGGACTTTGAATATAAAGAGTAATAAATGGACAGCCGCCCTTATACTCTCTCGACTGAACGCCTTGTGATAATTGCTTTAAAAACAGTTGGATACGATCTTCAACTGAAAATTGGGTCTGAGAAATTACGTCGTCTATTGCAGCTTGATACATGTCAATCCAATAATCAACGACCCCTGCTAATAATTCCTCCTTATTAGAAAAGTGATAATACACATTAGACTTTGACACTTTGCTTACACGTACCAATTCATCCATACTTGTATAAGCAAACCCTTTTTCCAAAAATAATGTTGCAGCTACTTCAAGCACACGTTTTTGATTCATTAATTTTACCTTTGTCATAATTAGAACTATACAGTACTAATTTGAATGTTGCAAGTATTTATGTTCGTTTAGAAAAAAGTTAATTCCACAGAAAAATATGATGGCTTTAATGATGATGATATTGGAGGGGTGGACCTGGCTTCACGAATTAAATACATCTGTCGTTTCATCATGAATGTGAGTAAGAGCCATTTGTTGAGGATGATGAACACTGGATACTTCTCCACATTTACATAAAAAAACACAACGCCATGAAGGCTTAATTAACAAGTGGTATCACTCGAAATTAAATGCCTTCAAAAAGCGTTGTGTATCAATGTTTTTTGTTAACCAATAGAACCTTCCATCTCAAATTTAATCAAACGGTTCATTTCAACGGCGTATTCCATTGGCAGCTCTTTTGTGAATGGCTCGATGAAGCCCATGACGATCATTTCTGTTGCTTCTTCTTCAGAAATTCCGCGGCTCATCAAGTAGAATAGCTGTTCTTCTGATACTTTTGATACTTTCGCTTCGTGCTCTAATGAAATGTTGTCGTTTAAGATTTCATTGTAAGGAATTGTATCAGATGTTGATTTGTTATCCATGATGAGTGTATCACACTCGATGTTTGAGCGTGCACCTTCTGCTTTGCGTCCGAAGTGAACGATTCCGCGGTACGTTACTTTACCGCCTTGTTTCGAAATTGATTTTGATACGATCGTTGAAGATGTGTTTGGTGCAAGGTGAATCATTTTCGCACCTGCATCTTGGTGCTGACCTTTACCTGCAAGGGCAATACTTAATGTCATACCACGAGCGCCTTCACCTTTTAGGATGACTGCTGGGTATTTCATTGTCAGCTTAGAACCGATGTTTCCATCAATCCATTCCATTGTTGCATTCTCTTCACAAATCGTACGTTTTGTCACAAGGTTGAAGACGTTGTTTGCCCAGTTTTGAATCGTTGTATAACGGCAGTAGCCGCCTTTTTTGACGATGATTTCAACAACCGCACTGTGAAGTGAGTTTGTTGTGTAAACTGGAGCCGTACAGCCTTCTACGTAATGCACATGTGCGCCTTCGTCAACGATGATCAGTGTACGCTCAAACTGACCCATGTTTTCAGAGTTGATACGGAAGTATGCTTGAAGTGGAGTATCTACTTTTACGCCTTTTGGTACGTAGATAAATGACCCACCAGACCATACAGCCGAGTTAAGCGCAGCAAATTTGTTGTCAGTCGGAGGAATGACTTTTGCCCAGTGCTCACGGAAGATGTCTTCGTTCTCTTTTAATGCGCTGTCTGTATCTTTAAACACAATTCCTAGATCTTCAAGATCTTGTTTCATGTTGTGATACACAACTTCAGATTCATACTGAGCAGATACACCTGCTAAATATTTTTGCTCTGCTTCTGGGATACCAAGCTTATCAAAGGTTTGTTTGATTTCTTCTGGTACTTCATCCCAAGAACGCTCAGAGCGCTCTGATGGCTTTACGTAGTACGTAATTTCATCAAAGTTTAATGCATTTAAATCTCCGCCCCATTGTGGCATCGGCATGTTGTAAAAGTGCTCAAGAGATTTCAAACGGAAGTCGAGCATCCACTGAGGCTCTTCTTTCATACGAGAAATTTCTTCAACGATCTCTTTTGTCAGTCCGCGCTCTGAACGGAAAATGGAAACGTCTTTATCAGAAAAGCCGTATTTATATTCACCAACATCTGGCATTTTTTTAGCCATCCATTTTCACTCCAATCTTATGATTTGCCGTTATCTTCGGCAGATGCGCCTTTTTCAAGCGCCTTCCAGGATAATGTTGCACATTTGATGCGGGCTGGGAATTTTGCCACTCCCTGCAGCGCTTCAATGTCACCAAGATCAATGGAATCGTCGTATTCTTTTCCTTGCATCATATCGGAGAAAATCCGAGACATTTTCAAAGCAGTTTCAATATCTTTCCCTTTAATCGCCTGCGTCATCATTGAGGCAGATGCCATCGAAATCGAGCATCCTTCTCCTTCAAATTTCGCATCAGTGACTTTTTCGTCTTCAATTTTCATCGTAAGACGAATACGGTCACCACACGTTGGGTTGTTCATATCGACGACAATGCTGTCGTTTAACACACCTTTGTTTCTCGGATTTTTATAATGATCCATAATCACTTGTCTGTACAGTGTGTCTAAGTTTACATTAAAAGACATTCGTAAAATACTCCTTTGTCTTACGGAGCGCTGCAATGAGTAGATCAATCTCTTCTTCTGTATTATACAGGTAGAAGCTTGCTCTTGCAGTCGCTGATACACCAAGCCATTTCATGAGCGGCTGTGCACAGTGGTGTCCAGCACGAATGGCGACACCTTCCGTATCCAGAACAGTTGACGCATCATGCGGATGGACGTCGTCTAAGTTAAACGTCACAAGCCCAGCTCGATGCTGCGGTCCATAAACAGTCGCACCGTCAAGCTCCTTAAAGCGCTCAAGCGCGTAAGTCGCAAGCTGATGCTCGTAACGGCTGACTTCCTCCATACCAATGTCATTTAAGAAGTCAATTGCTTTTCCTAGTCCAACTGCTCCAGCAATAATCGGTGTTCCCGCTTCAAATTTCCACGGCAGCTCTTTCCATGTGGAATCATATAGATCCACAAAGTCGATCATTTCACCGCCAAACTCAGCAGGCTCCATATTATTCAAAAGGTCCTTCTTCCCGTAAAGCACACCGATGCCAGTCGGTCCACACATTTTATGCCCAGAGAATGCGAAAAAGTCACAATCTAGATCCTGAACATCAATTTGCATGTGCGGAGTGCTTTGTGCACCGTCGACGACAATGATTGCCCCATGTTCGTGGGCAATTTTGGCGATCTCTTTAATCGGGTTGATGGTTCCTAATACGTTTGAGACATGTGTGACAGCGACGATTTTCGTTTGATGTGTAATTGTTTGCTTTACATCTTCAAGCGATAGCGTGCCGTCTTCCTGTAACGGAATGTATTTCAATGTGGCGCCAGTTGCTTTCGCTGCTTGCTGCCAAGGGATGATATTCGCATGATGCTCCATATGCGTAATGACAATCTCATCGCCTTCTTTGAGGTTGGCTCTAGCATAGCTGATCGCCACTGTGTTTAGTGCAGTTGTTGTACCTCTAGTAAAAATAATCTCCTGGACAGATGAAGCACGGATGAATGCACGAACTTTCTCTCTCGCACCCTCGTATGCGTCCGTTGCTCTTGTGCCAAGGGTATGAACACCCCGGTGGACGTTCGAGTTGTAAGACCGGTAATACTCATTCATTGCATCAATGACCACTCTTGGTTTTTGAGAAGTCGCTGCACTGTCCAAATACACCAAATCATGTCCGTTCACTTGCTGATGAAGGATTGGAAATTGCTCACGAACGTCTTTGATATTCATTATTTTACTTTCCTTTCAATTACAGAAATCAGCTGCTTTTTAACTCCTTCAATCGGCAGTTCTTTCACAACTGGATTTAAGAAGCCGTAAATCACAAGTCTTTCTGCATCTTCTTTGGAAATTCCGCGGCTCATGAGGTAGTACAATTGAATTGGATCGACACGTCCAACAGAAGCAGCGTGCCCTGCTGTCACATCATCTTCATCAATTAATAGAATTGGGTTTGCGTCACCGCGTGCTTTCTCACTGAGCATGAGGACACGTGATTCCTGCTCTGCATTTGACTTTGTTGCGCCATGCTCGATTTTACCAATTCCGTTAAAGATAGAGGATGCTTGATCCTTCATCACACCATGCTTCAAGATATATCCTTCAGAGTTTTTACCAAAGTGGATGATGCTTGTTGTGAAGTTTTCTGTTTGGTTTCCTCGGCCGACAACTACTGATTTCGTATCACCGAATGTACCGTCGCCCATCAGTTTTGTGATGTTTTCAGACACAACGTCTCCATCATTCATCAGGCCAAGCGCCCATTCGATTTTACTGTCACGGCCATTTGCCATTCCACGTCTGTTCACATATACTGTGACACCTTCTGCAAGGTTATCTACAGCGCCGTATGTGACGCGGGCGTTTGCGCCTGTGAATACTTCAGAAACGATATTGAAGATTGCTTCTTCTGGTTTTGCTGTACTGATGTAGTTTTCTACATATGTCACAGCACTATGATCGTCTGCTACGACGATGACATGGTTGAACAATGTCGTTTCGTCATTTTCATGAAGATAAACAGCTTGAATTGGTGCTTCAAGCTCAACGTTTTTCGGAACATAGAGGAAAGCTCCGCCATTGACTAAAGCAGCGTGTAAAGCTGTTAGTTTATGCTCATCCACTTTCACTGCATCTGTCATGAAGTATTGTTTCACTAAATCTCCATGCTCACGAATCGCTGTATGAAGATCAGTGAAGATCACACCTTTGTCTTTCGCTTCAGCTGAAAGAGACAAATAGGCCGGCGTTTGATCACGCTGAATGTAAACTGTCTTATCTGTGTCCTCTAAATCAATAAGAGATTTCACTTCTTCTGGAAGCTCTTCTAATGATCCAAACGGTGCACTTTCGACTGTATGCTGTTTGAAATTCGTTAAATTCCATTTTGAAATATTCGTTTTGTCAGGCTTTGGCATTGGGAGGTCTTCTGCTTTTTCAAGAGCCTGTAAGCGAAGGGAGCTCATCCATGCCGGTTCCTGATGCTTCTCGGAGAAGCTTTTGACATAATCTTGATCTACTGATAATTTCGTTTCTAATGTCATCAATAATCCTCCTAACGCTTACGCTTCTTGACCAACAGTTTCGTCTTCAATTCCTAACTCTTTTTTAATCCAATCATAGCCTTCTGCTTCTAGACGCTGCGCGAGTTCTGGTCCGCCAGATTTCACGATACGACCTTGCATCATGACATGAACGTGATCTGGTGTGATGTAGTTCAGTAGACGCTGATAGTGAGTGATCATTAAGCAGCCGAAGCTTTCGCCGCGCATTTTGTTAATTCCTTTAGAAACAACTTTCAGGGCATCGATATCAAGACCAGAATCGATTTCGTCAAGGATGGCGATCTTTGGTTCAATCATCATTAATTGAAGAATTTCGTTGCGTTTTTTCTCCCCGCCTGAGAAACCTTCGTTTAAGTAGCGCTGTGCCATATCTGGATCCATTTCAAGGAACTCCATGTTTTCGTCCATTTTGCGGATGAACTTCATAAGAGAGATTTCATCGCCTTCTTCTCTGCGTGCGTTAATAGCAGAACGAAGGAAGTCAGCATTTGTAACACCACTGATTTCAGATGGGTATTGCATCGCAAGGAAAAGACCAGCTTGAGCGCGCTCATCTACTTCCATTTCAAGGACATCTTCGCCATCAAGCAAGATGCTGCCTTTTGTTACTTCATATTTAGGGTGACCCATAATTGCAGCAGATAAAGTAGATTTACCTGTTCCGTTTGGTCCCATTACTGCGTGGAATTCTCCACCTTTTATCTCGAGGTTTACACCCTTTAAGATTTCTTTCCCTTCAATCTCAACGTGCAAGTCCTTAATTGTTAATGTCGAAGCAGTCATATATCGATACCTCCAAAATAATCATTATTCTCAATTTATTCTCATTCTAATTTTATAACAAATTAAAACTGAATACAACACATTCACGATAAGCGTGAGAGGATGCTCTCAAAATTCTAACAAAAAAAGCAGGTAGATAAAAGGATTTATGTCGAAAAGACTGTTTTCATAAAGAAAGGGCGGGAAACTGTTCTCCCCGCCCCTCAGCTATTATTAGCCTCTTATATTCATTTTTGCGAGCTGTCTTTTCTCATCTCGATAGGACTGCTCTCGTTTATATTCCACTTTCATCCTTAAGTCATGGTCTCTTTCGTACTCTGCATAGCTCATGCCATGAGCTTGATGCATGGCCTTTTCCATCTCGGCGGTATAGTCCAATCCCAGTGTACTATGGTCCGAACAAATAATAAACCATTCCCTTCCTTGAGTGTAGCTTTATTGTAGCAAACGTATGCGGCTTCACTCAAAAGGGATATGACGCTCTATGACGTCATATTTTCTCACACATTCGGTTGAGAAGTACTCAACTCCTTGATATGGAAAAATACCTTGTTTTCCTTCTTTTAATGCGTCTGTCCTCCAAATTCATCAATACATTGCTGAACGACAGTGATTCCTTGGCTTAGTGCTGCCCCGCCGCCAAAAGCTGCCGCCACGCTCACAACCTCTAGCAGATTCTCTTCTGTCGCCCCTTGATCGAGCGCTCCCTTTGTATGATAAATCATGCAGTATTCATCCTGCGCATGAATACTGATGCCGAGGGCAATCATTTGTTTTTCCTTTTGCGTTAATGAATCGCTTTGAAAGCACTGCTCCGTAAATTCATTAAATTTCTTTCCAACCACCGGCATTTTCTTCTGGAATTCACCCATTGCGGTTTTATAATCAGTCAGTGATTGCTGCATGGATCCGCTCATATGCTGTTC
Organism: Bacillus sp. G1(2015b); assembly: GCF_001482475.1. Lineage (NCBI taxonomy): Bacteria > Bacillati > Bacillota > Bacilli > Caryophanales > Bacillaceae > Bacillus > Bacillus sp. G1(2015b). Next base: position 182,176 of record NZ_LKIC01000012.1, read on the forward strand.
ATTCATTTTGATTCCATCCCTTCAGGTCATTTGTACGTTTTTATTATGAGCGAGATTTGAAAAAATACACAAAAAACCTCGCTTTGATAGAAGCGAGGTTGAAATGTTGTTATTCAGATACAGGCAATACTGCACCGTCATATTTTTTGTCGATGAATTCTTTGATTTTATCAGAGTGAAGAACTTCCATTAATGCCTTGATCTTATCTGATTTTTCGTCACCTTTGCGAACCGCAACGATGTTTGCATATGGGTTGTTCTTTGTTTGCTCAAGTTCGATTGAATCTTTTTTCGGATTCAATTTATTTTGGATCGCATAGTTGACGTTGATAAATACAGCATCGCCTTCACTGTTTTCATAAGCTTTCGCAGTTAATTCAGGCGCGATTTTTTTGAATTTTAGGTTCTTTGGGTTTTCTTTAATGTTCTTTACTGTTGCGTTGATTGTATCAACCTTTGGATCAAGCTTGATGACACCAGCATTTTGCAGAAGGGCAAGCATACGGCCTTGTTCAGCTACGTTGTTTGTCATGATGATTGTTCCGCCGTTTGGAATATCTTTTACTGATTTGTATTTCTTAGAGTAGATACCGAAAGGCTCAAGGTGAACCGCACCAGCACTCACTAGGTTATAATCTTTGTTTGATTTATTTTCTTCGTTTAAGTAAGGGATATGTTGGAAAAAGTTCGCATCCACTTCTTTTTCAGCTAACGCTTTGTTGTACATTTTATAATCGCTAAGCACTTTCACTTTTAAATCGTAGCCTTTTTCTTTTAGAAGTGGTTTTGCTTCTTCAAGAATTTCGGCATGCGGCGTTTTTGATGCGGCAACCGTAATGGTTTTGCTTTCACTTGCGTTATTAGATGAACCGCACGCAGCTAAAATACCTGCAAATGCTAGAAATAGTGCACTTAAAATCAATTTCTTCATGAATAAATCCTCCCTTAACGTTTATCAATTTTATTTGTAATCAAATCACCGATTATTTGAATAATAAAGACGATGATCAGAATAAATACAGTGGCTACAAGTGTGACATCTGTATTACCAGATTGGTACCCTTCCACATAGGCGAGGTCACCAAGTCCGCCTGCTCCAATTGCACCTGCAATCGCAGTAGAGCCAATTAGAGCAATGGCTGTTACGGTAATACCTGAAATAAGGGCTGGCAATGATTCTGGCAGCAATACTTTGAAAATGATTGTTGACGTTTTTGCTCCCATTGATCGTGCTGCTTCAATGACTCCTTTGTCTACCTCACGCAGTGCAATTTCGACAAGACGTGCATAGAACGGAGCTGACCCTATGACAAGGGCAGGGAGTGCTGCATTAGGACCAAGAATCGTATGCATTAAGAATTTCGTGAACCCTAGTAAAAGAATAATTAAAATGATAAAAGGAATCGATCTGAAAATGTTGACGACAGCGCCGATGACAGCATTAATCGGTTTATTTTCCCAAAGACCGCCTTTACTCGTTAGAAAGAGTAATAGTCCAAGGATAATACCAATGGCAAAGGCAAATGCCAATGAAATCAGTGTCATATACACCGTTTCACCTGTTGCACTCCAGATGACGTCTAAATCAACGTTCGGAAACCATTTCTCAAACATGTGTCATCACCTCGATTTCAACCTGTTTGCTTTGGATATAGGCGATGGCTTTTTCTACCTCAGTCTCTTCTCCATTAATGTGGATAAAGAGTGTTCCAAACGCGCCTTCCTGCGTTTGAGAAATCTTCCCTTGAAGGATGTTCACATCAACATGAAACGATCGAATGATTTCTGTGATCAGTGGCTGCTCGGCAGAATCACCGATAAAGGACAACCGTACGACCTGACCTTCTTTTACTCGCTCTAGGACGTGCTCGATTGTTTCTTTCGCTTCCTCTGGTTCCGCAAGCTGTTTCACAAATCGCTTCGTCATTTCTTCCTTTGGCTGTCTGAAGACGCGTAATACTTCGCCTTCTTCAACAATACGTCCATTTTCCATGACTGCGACGCGATGACAAATTTTGCGAATGACGTGCATTTCGTGTGTAATGAGCACAATCGTGAGCCCTAGTCGTTTATTAATATCGGCCAAAAGCTCAAGGATTGAATCGGTCGTTTGCGGATCTAGCGCAGATGTCGCTTCGTCACATAGAAGAACCTTTGGATCATTCGCTAATGCTCTCGCAATGCCGACACGCTGTTTTTGCCCGCCGCTAAGCTGAGACGGATACGCATTTTCTTTTCCTTCTAAACCGACCAATTTAATCAGTTCATTCGCACGCTCTCTCCGTTTCGATGTCGGTACACCTGCGATCTCAAGCGGGAACATAATGTTTTGTCTCACCGTTCTTGACCAAAGTAAATTAAAGTGCTGGAAGATCATGCTGATTTCTTGTCTTGCTTTCCGAAGTTTCGCATTCGATACTTCATTGATCCGGTTGCCTGCCACTTCAACAATTCCTTCTGTTGGCAGCTCCAGACCGTTTAATAGGCGAATAAGCGAGCTTTTTCCTGCACCGCTATACCCGATAATTCCGAATATTTCACCTTTATCAATATCCAAGTTGACGTCTTTCACGGCATCAACATTTCCGCTTTTTGAATGATACGTTTTTGATACATTCTGTAAATGAATCACAGTCTGATCACCTGCTTTCTTGCTGAATCTATAGGTTTCCATCACATACGTTATTTATTCTTCTTTCTGTCATGACTCTAGCCTGACGTCAGGTCAGTAAAAAAGACCTAACTGCAACGCAAGCAGAAAGGCCTTTTATGTCAATTACGCCTTTCTCTCATCTTTCAAAGCGCTGCGGCTTTGAGTGAATTGGCACCAATTTCAGCTATGCTGACGGTTGCCGGGTTTCATAGGGCACGTCCCTCCACCTCTCTTAATAAGAGAAAATATGTTGTTTTATGTGATGTTCATGTTTTTACTAACGTAGAATATCATGCTATCTGAGATATGTCAACGCTGTAAATCGCTAATTTCCAAGTAAACAACTACGTTATCATTTTTCGAAAAAAACCGTTCGTCAGCCAAAGCACTGCCTCTAGTCTAAGGAGCGCACGGAATGACCCTTTGACTTTGACTTGTCCTCTGCTGATTAACTGCTGTAAGGACATATCTCCATCTAATAATTGTAGAATCTCTTTCCTCTCGCCATAAAAGATGAGATCCGATAACTCAATTGCAGGTAGTTTCTTCACTTCACCACGTTCATCCACAATCAATGTACAAGAGTCAGTTTCCGCCTCAAATGTAATCTTCAAGGATGATGATGAGAGCAGCGGTTTTAATAATAAACGCTGCCCTGTGTTACCATGGGCTTTCACATTTTCCACATGTATAACCTCCCTGTCATTTGGTTATACATAACATTTCTCTACAAACATCTTCTTGTCCTTTATAAATAACTCGACAAATTTTCAAATGAATTTCTTGAAATATGACAAAAAACCGCTTTATTTAGCGGTTTCAATCATTTCATGAAGATATGGAACTGAGTGAAAGGCATAGCCTTTTTGCACCAATTCTCCTTTTTTAAACAGTAGAAAGCAAGGAACACTCTCGATCTCAAATGCTTTTGCAAAGCCTGGTGAATAGTTTAAATTGTTTTCGTAAAATGGTACATCCGGCTGCATGGCGTCTACGACTGCCAGCATTTTCTTTGCCAGCTGGCATGTTCCGCAAAACGGTGTATATAAGTATAAAAGAAATAAATCGTCCTCTATCTCTTTGAATTCGTGTTCTTCAATCTCTTTCATAATACGTCCACCCTCATAAATATTTCGAATGAACATCAATGTTTGCAGCTAATAGGATAGATGCAATGTGGGCTGACGGTGAAGCGGCCACTTCGCGGTACGTTCTGTCGACAAAAAGATGAAGTGCTTCAGGGAATTCTTTTCGAAATTGCTTCCGCAGTTTGTCGCCTGCATCGTCACTGTCTGCTAATATGTAAACGTCTTTCCCCACTAAATCGTCCACAAGCTGGTCCAGCTTCGATGTACTGATCGTGCCATTGGTGCAAATGATGGTAACAGGTTCACTTATGACTTCTTTCAGTTTTTGTTTGTCTGTTTTACCTTCTACAATGATGACCTTTTCTATCTCGACATTCATCACGATCACCCGGCCCTTTTGACGTTGATTCACTTCTTCCTTAGATTACAATCTTTCATTCAGGTTGTAAAGATTGGGCGCCTCGTCATCAAAAAGACTGCAGTTTTTGTTCACTGCAGTCTCCTCTGTGATTAGCACCACCCATTTTCATCGTCACAGTCTACATATTTTTCTGTCCCATCGGTCAATGTATCCGTTAGACGATAAAAACGATTTTGATCATAGGAATATCCCGATTTCAGCTCATATTGGTTTTCACTAATCATTGTGCCAATCTCTTCATTTTGATGATAAAGCACCATGCCGCTTTCTTTGAATCGTCCAGTGACATGCTCTGTTATATCCACCTGTTCTTTTTGAAAAGACAAATTGGACACCCCCCATAAAGGTAGAGTGTCCAATTTCACATGAATTAGTCTTCTTTTGTCATTTCTTCATATTGCTCAGCAGTCATTAAGTTCTCGATTTCAGATGCATCAGCTGGTTCTACAACGATCATCCATGCTTTTTCATATGGAGAGTCGTTGACGAATTCTGGGCTGTCATCCAGCTCATCGTTCACTTCGACGATTGTGCCATTGATCGGTGCATAAAGTTCAGAAACTGTTTTCACTGATTCTACACTTCCGAAAGGCTCGTCCGCTGTGATTTTGTCTCCTACTTCAGGAAGCTCAACGAACACGATATCGCCAAGCTCAGATTGAGCAAAATGCGTAATACCGATACGCACCTTATCTCCTTCTACTTTGACCCATTCATGTTCTTCTGAATAACGTAAATCTTTTGGTGTGCTCATTCAATACCCCTCCAGTCTTTTCTTACAATCTATATTGAAGATACCACAATCTGAATGAAAGTTACATCATTTCCAGACGCTTTTAAATGTATCTTCGTTAAATCCAACTGTTACTCGTTTACCGTCTGTTGTAATCGGGCGCTTGATCAGCATTCCGTTAGACGCGAGTAATTCTAGCTGCTCGTCCTCTGACATTGCAGGAAGTTGATCTTTCAGCTGTAGCTCCCGGTATTTTTGTCCGCTTGTATTAAAGAATTTCTTCAGCTCTAAACCGCTTTTTTCGTAAAGGGCTTTTAATGTTTCTTTATCAGGCGTCTCTTCGACGATATGTATGCTGTTGATGTCTTTATTCTGTGCTTCCAGCCACTTTTTTGCTTTTCGGCATGTACCGCAAGATGGGTATTCGTAAAAATCTAAAGCCACCATTTTCACCTCCTGCAAATTGTGACAACATTTTATCACAAAATATTTTAAAAACCTAAATGTATGCTTACAAAAAGGTGCGGAGTGATATCCGCACCTTTTAAGCCATCCTTATACGATATATTTCTCTGCTTCAAAGATTCGTTTTGCCACTTCACGCTTTTTGGCGATGACATTGATTGGAGTAAATCTTGTCAGCTTGCGAAGGGCTGACAGGCTCATGCGGAGTGAATCTCCTTCCTCCATCGCAATCAAGGATTCTTTTGCATGGGCTTCAATCTTTAAGAAAGCCTCCTGCGTGAAAATTTGTGTGTAAGCCAGCTTTTGAACATTCTTTTCTGCGCCTGATGCAGCGATTGCCTTTTCCGTACGCAAAATTGCTGATTCAGCAGCAAAAATTTCATTGACGATATCGGCTATGTTCACAAGAATTTCTTGCTCTTTGTCTAAGGCTTTCCCGTATTTCATGGCTGCCATACCAGCTACCATTAAGGCGACCTTTTTCGCATGGGCGAGCAAATATTTTTCTTGATCGAGCGGCTGATCGCCTGGCTCTTCCGGCATCATCATCATTAGCTCTTCCTGTAAAGTCTGCGCTTTTTGAAGCAGCGGAAGCTCTCCTTTCATCGCTTTCTTCAAGAATGTACCTGGTACAAGCAAACGGTTGATTTCGTTTGTCCCTTCAAAGATCCGGTTAATTCGTGAGTCGCGATAGGCTCTTTCGACCTCGTATTCTTGCATGAATCCATATCCGCCGTGAATCTGCACGCCTTCATCCACAATATAATCTAACGTTTCAGAGCCAAGGACTTTACAGAGAGAACATTCAATCGCATATTCCGCAATGGATTGAGCAATTTGTTTGCCGTCTTTTTGCTCTTCGTCACTTAATAGACCCATCCGCTGTTCAAATAATCCAACCGTACGGTAAACAGCACTTTCCATCGCATAGAGCTTTGCTGACATATTGGCTGCTTTTTCACCAATTAAGCTGAATTGAGAAATTGGTGTTTTGAACTGCTTACGCTGGTTCGCATATTCGGCCGACAATTGAATGACGCGCTTTGATGCACCGATTGTGCCGACTGCAAGCTTATAGCGTCCGATATTTAAAATGTTAAAGGCAATCACATGTCCTCTGCCGGCTTCACCAAGCAAATTCTCCTTCGGTACTTGGGCATCTTCAAGAATTAATGTTCTTGTCGATGACCCTTTAATGCCCATCTTTTTCTCTTCAGGTCCCGTTTTGACACCTGGAAAATCCTTTTCGACAATAAAAGCAGAGAAGTGTTCACCATCAATCTTCGCATACACAACAAAGACATCGGCAAATGCGGAGTTTGTGATCCACTGCTTTTCTCCATTGAGGACATAATGGGTACCTGCTTCATTCAGAACCGCAGTTGTTTTTGCTCCAAGGGCATCAGAGCCTGATCCTGGCTCAGTGAGTGCGTACGCCGCAATGGTTTCACCAGAGGCGAGTCCTGGCAGGTACGTTTCCTTTTGCGCTTGATTTCCGAAGAGCACGATCGGCAGAGAACCAATACCGACATGAGCGCCATAGGAAAGTGAGAAGCTTCCTGCTCTAGCGAATTTTTCAGTAATGATTGCTGAACTGATTTTATCTAATCCAAGCCCGCCGAATTCTTCAGGTACATCGGCTCCTAAAAGCCCAAGCTCTCCAGCCTTTTTGAGAAGCCTGACCGAATGCTCAAACTCATGATTTTCAATTTGATCTATATGCGGAACCACATCTTGTAAAATATAATCCTCTGTTGTCTTTCCAATCATTTGATGTTCATCAGAGAAATCCTCCGGTGTAAAGATATGCTCATAATTCGTCTCATCAATTAAAAAGCTTCCACCCTTTTTTACATCTTCCAATGCTTTCATCCTGATTTCCCCCTTTAGATCAATTCAAAAATTCCTGCTGCTCCCATGCCCCCGCCGATACACATTGTGACAATGCCAAATTGCTCGTTTCGCCGTTTCATTTCATGAATCAGTGACAGCGTTAGTTTTGTTCCTGTACAGCCGAGCGGATGTCCAAGCGCAATTGCCCCGCCGTTGACATTCACTTTTTCTTCATCAATTCCTAAATGGCGAATGACTTGAATTGCCTGAGAGGCAAACGCTTCGTTTAATTCAAACAGTCCAATATCCTTCAGCTCAAGTCCAGCGATTTTCAGCGCACGCGGTATGGCTTCAACCGGACCGATCCCCATCACCTCAGGCGGTACACCGCCAACAGCAAATGCTCTGAATTTAGCGAGCGGCTGAAGAGAAAGTGAGGATGCTTTCTCGCGGTCCATCATCATCACACACGCAGCCCCGTCACTTGTTTGAGACGAGTTCCCTGCAGTCACCGTACCTTTTGTCGAAAAGGCTGGACGCAAAGTGGAAAGAATCTCTTCCGTTGTACCTGCTCTCACACCTTCATCCTGTGAGAACGTGAATTGATGCTCTTCTAATTGATATTGTTCTCCTATCCGCCGGTCTGTTACATCAACGGGCACAATTTCATCAGAAAACTTCCCTTCTTGAAGTGCCTTTGCTGCCTTTTGATGACTCCTCACCGCAAAGGCGTCCTGATCTTGACGTGTGACCTGATACTTTTGCGCCACTTGCTCTGCCGTGTGCCCCATGCTCATGTAGTATTCAGGTGCTTGCTCTGCCAAGAGAGCATTCGGACGAATGGAATGCCCCATCATCGGCACCTGCGACATCGATTCGACTCCTCCGGCTAAAATCGTGTCTGCCTGACCGAGCATAATTCGTTCACCCGCATAAGCGATAGACTGAAGACCTGACGAGCAGTAGCGGTTTATGGTGATGGCAGGTACCGTATAAGGCAGTCCCGCTAGTGCTCCAATATTTCGGGCTACATTTAACCCCTGCTCTGCTTCTGGCGTTGCACAGCCGATGATCAAATCATCTATTTGACCGTCGTATTCACCGGCACGCTTTAACGTTTCTTTTACACATAATGCGCCCATATCATCAGGCCGGACATGTTTTAACGATCCCTTTTTCGCCTTCCCTACTGGTGTTCTTGCGCCAGCGACAATGACTGCTTCTCTCATTTTGACTCCCCCTTAGTTACGTAAAGGTTTTCCTTTGACGAGCATGTGCTGCATACGTGCCTGTGATTTCACTTCTCCTACAAGACTTAAAAAGGCTTCTCTTTCAAGCTCTAATAAGTATTGCTCTTCTACCTCTGTTCCAAATGGCAGTTTCCCGCCGGAAATGACATGAGCTAATTTTTTTACGATAGTCATGTCATGCTCTGAAATGTATCCTGACAGTCTCATATTTTCAGCAGCCAAAATCATCGCTGCATAGCCTGTTTCTCCCATGACCGGCACCTTTTGCTTGAGCGGCGCACGATAACCGGCTTCATCAAGAGAGAGCACCAGTTGTTTTGCATCATAGATCAGGTGATCCCCGTTCATACTAATCCGGTCGCTCACGCGGAGCATGTTCATATCCCGCGCTTCCTCAGCTGAAGTTGACACTTTTGCCATTGCAATTGTTTCAAATGTTTTTAGCGTGGCATCCTGTATAGCCGTCTGCGACGGCTTCGCTGATCCTTGCAGGTGACGAAGATATAATTCTTTATTTCCACCGCCCCCTGGAATCAGTCCAACTCCCGCTTCCACAAGTCCCATGTAAGTTTCGCTGGACGCCTGTATAGCCGCTGCCGGCAGACAAACCTCCGTACCGCCTCCTAATGTCATCCCAAACGGTGCGGCTACAACTGGGCGGTCGCTATATTTCACCTTCATCATCGCCTGCTGGAAGCGCCTGATCACAAAGTCAATTTCAAAGAAATTGTCGTCCTGTGCTTCCATTAAAATCAGGGCAAGGTTGGCGCCAACACAGAAGTTCTTCCCTTGGTTTCCGATAACAAGCCCTTTGTAATTCTTTTCCGTTTCATCAACAGCGCGATTGATCATATCAATGACATCTAGTCCAATGGCATTGCTTTTAGAGTGAAATTCGAGCAAGGCGACATCATCACCAATATCAATCAGGCTCGCACCAGAATTTTTGAAGATGACGTCCTGTTTCTTTTTCAATCTAGCTAAAGAAATATGTTTGTCGTTCCCTTTTTCCTGTACGTAAGCCCCATCCTGATAAAACGCACGCTCTCCATCAGCATTCTCTTGATAGAATGTGTCGTGTCCTTTTGACAGCATGTCTTGCACCCATGCTGGGATGCTGTGGCCTTCTGCTTCCATGCGCTCGGCGGCTTTTTTGACGCCTATTGCATCCCACAGCTCAAATGGGCCGTGCTGCCAGCCGAATCCCCATTTCATTGCGTTATCGATGGACTGAATATCATCCGCAATTTCGCCTTTTAGATGCGCTGAATAAAGAAGTACGGGCGCTGTCATATTCCAAAGCAATTGCCCTGCACGGCCATCTTGATAAATAAGCGCTTTCAACTTTGCTTTTGTACCCTTTTGCTGTTTCGCCATCTCAATGCCTGGATCTTTAAGCTTTGTGCGCTCTCCATATGTGAGCGTCACTGGATCAAGCTCTAAAATGACCTTGCCATTTTTTTGATAAAATCCTTGTCCTGCCTTGCTGCCAATCCATCCTTTTTCGAGCATTCTTTCAATAAACTCAGGCAGCTGGAAAATCTCTTTTTCCTTTCCTTCTACCTGTTCATAGACGTTTCGTGCCACATGAGAAAATGTGTCAAGCCCCACTACATCAAGTGTACGGAAGGTCGCACTTTTCGGTCTTCCAATGAGAGGTCCTGTGACAGAATCCACTTCTCCAATGGTGTATTTGTTCTCAAGCATTTCACGCACTGTGACAAGAAGCCCATACGTGCCAATGCGGTTTGCAATAAAGTTCGGTGTGTCTTTAGCTTCAACCACACCTTTGCCGAGTACATCCTCGCCAAACGTTTTCATAAATGACAGTACTTCTGGATCTGTTTCTTGAATAGGAATGATTTCTAAGAGCTTTAAATAACGAGCTGGGTTAAAAAAATGTGTGCCTAAAAAGTGGCGTTTAAAATCATCTGATCGGCCTTCTGCCATTTTTTCAACCGAAATACCAGATGTATTGCTCGAAACGATGCTTCCTTCTTTGCGATGTTCGTCGATGAGAGAGAATACGTGTTGTTTGATGCTGAGCCTTTCAGTGACGACTTCAATGATCCAGTCAGCATCGTGTAATAAGGAAAGGTGGTCTGTGAGATTTCCCGGTGTGATGTATGATAGGTTTTTTGCTGAAGTAAGAGGTGCTGGCTTTTGCTTTAACAATTTTTTCATCGCTTCTTGACTTAATCGATTCCGAACACTAGGGTGATCAAGCGTTCGCTTTTTCGCCGTTTCTTCTTTTGTCAGTTCATTTGGCACAATATCTAGCAGTGTTACTGGTATCCCGATATTGGCTAGATGCGCAGCAATGCCTGAGCCCATGACACCTGAACCAATGACAGCCGCCTTGCGAATATGTTTGCCCATAAATATCCCCCTAAACATTTTGAATGAACAGTCATTCATTTTTTGTCCAAAAAAAAGCAATGCCTCTTTCTTTATCTTAAAAGATTTTCCGAAACAGTTCAATAGCGGATTTCAAAAATTTACACATTCTCATGTGCCTTATTTTGCGGTGTATGAATTAAAGATCAAAGGGAATTGTAAGAATGGAGGTGATGTCCACATGTCTCGTTTGAAGAAAAACCCATCGAAAGCAGGCGTAAGTGCTGCAAGTGTAAAAGGAAACGCAGGTCCATCACAGGAAGCAGACCTAGGCGGGAAAAAAACCAGTCAAAATCAGCAATATAAAAAGAATCAGTAAGGAAACAAAATCGTAAGGAGGAACACATGTTGAACAATCAGCCAATGAATATGCCCCCAGAAGTCATTTCAGTGAAGGATTCCTTGTACTTAGAGGATATGCTCAACTGGAACTTGATCGCCATGAAAAAGGCTCATTTTATGGCCGAGCATTGCCAGGATCAAACATTGAAACAAGAATTAAATCAAGTTGGCCAAATGCATCATCAGCATTACACACAAATTCTTCAGCATTTAGGCAGCTCAGGGCAAGGCCAGTCTACTGGCTTTATGCAATAGGAGGAAAAAACATGGAACAGCAAAACCAACAAAAAATCGGGAATCCACAAACCCCGGTTCCCACAACTACAAACATGAACGATCGTGATTTCGTTACAGATCTCTTGTCGACTGAAAAATACATGACAAGTGGATACAACACAGCGCTCAATGAATTCAGTCATGAATCTCTTTACCAGGATATTCAGCGAATTGCGCTGGAAACACAGAAAACACAAAGACATTTATATGATGTCATGTTCCGATATGGCTGGTATTCTGTTGAAGCGGCTGATCAGCAAAAGCTCCAGCAGACACACCAGAAATTCCAGCAAACACTGACAGATCAATCTCCGTACGGATCATCACAAATGTCATAAGAAAAAAACTGCCAGTCTGATGCTGGCAGTTTTTTAACGGTCTTTATTGGCGCGATGAGCTTCGTTCAACTGTTTGATTCGTTGAATCGTGTGTTTGATTTCTTCTTTTGCTTCCGGATACGTTTCATTGAAATGCTTTGCTAGCGGCGGCATGCTTTTGGCAATATGAGAGTAGATCACCCATTGTTTCACATCTTGTTTCAGCTCGTCTGTTGATTCACCGAGCAGCAGCTCTGTATATTTATCAAGCAAGCCTTCCAGCTTTTCTTCTAATTCTTTTCCCATTGACATTCCGCTCCTTTTTCAGAAAAAAGCCTGACTCTGTGAGACACAGATGTCAGGCTTTTGACATACGATTATCTTGCAGCAAGAAATGTTTCAGCTTGCGCTTGCTGCACAATACAGCGTCCTCTACCGTGCGGAATACATAATGGTGTTCCAAATAGAGGATCTGTTGTCACTTGGCAATTCATATCAAAGACATTTTTCACGAGATCACAATTAATCACTGTTTCTGGTCTGCCTTCTGCATAAATTGACTTGTCTTTAATCGCGACAAGATGATGAGCATATCTGCATGCGAGATTGAGATCATGAAGAACCATCACAATCGTGCGCTGCTCTTTCTCATTTAAATCAAACAGAAGGTCCAAAATTTCGATTTGATGCGTCATGTCTAAATATGTCGTCGGCTCATCTAACAAAATAATATCGGTCTCTTGGGCCAGCGTCATCGCAATCCATGCACGCTGCCTTTGTCCACCTGATAATGAATCAACGGTCCGATCAGCAAGATCTTCCATCTTTGTTGACTTCAATGCGCGATTCACTGCTTCTTCATCTTGCTTCGACCACTGCTTCAGCCAATTTTGATAAGGATATCTGCCTTGCTTCACTAACTGATGCACAGTTAATCCTTCTGGCGCTTCTGGTCCTTGTGGAAGAATAGCGAGCTGTTTCGCTACTTCTTTTGTTGGTAATTTTGCAATGGAATGACCTTCAAGCAGGACAGAACCACCCATTGGCTTCATAAGACGCGCCAAAGAGCGAAGTAGCGTGGATTTACCGCATCCATTACTGCCAATAAATACTGTGATTTCACCCTTAGGGATTGATACATTTAGTTCATCGATGATCATTGTTTCTCCGTAGCCTAAGCTTAAACCTTCAGTAGAAATGGCACTCATTCCGCTCAAACGCTCCTTTTCTCATCCAAATTTTTATATGAAATATCGTCTATGTACAGACGTAAAAGATCACTTATCTCAATTTAGTGTATCAGATTTAAGTGATCTTGAAAATCATTTTCAATTAAAAAATGAGAAAGTCTCGTTTATTTCTTCCTTTGGAATGTACGTTTGGTCCCATCCTCGAGCTTCAGATCGATCTGAATCCGCTGATAATCATCATCTAAATTAAAAGCAGCTAATAGTTCATTTACATACGCTTCATTGATCTTTGCACTAGGAATCGACATATCATTCAGCTTCATCTTCATCTCACGCAAGGCTTCTTCCCCTTCATAGCGGACCCCATTCATATGATCACGAATGATTGCCTCCTCTTTGCCTCTTGCCTGACGGTAGGTTGCTTCGTATAATTCGTTTTTCTGTCCATATTGTACATGCAGATGCAGATGCTGAAATGGCAGTTCCTTCATTTGAACAGCTGACAGACTTTCTGCCTCTGCTTCATGTGTTTGTTGTAATGGTTCAATTGATTGACAGCCGGACAGCATAAAGAGCAGCACTCCTATTTGTCCCGCCTTCTTCCAACACATCATGTGTTTCCTCCTATTTCACAGCATCGCTTTTTATTCTTCTCCAGGCTCCTTTTTGTTATTCAATAAAACATCTCACTATGATAAATTTAAACAAAAAGGAGAACCGGATGATGAAAAAAACAGCCATTGTAACTGGTGCCAATAGCGGCTTTGGCAAGCTCATCACGATGCATCTCGCCAAGCAGGGCTATACAGTGATTGCCGGCGTCAGACAGGAAACCAATGCAAAAAAGCTCGCTGAAGAAATCGAGCAAGCCTCTTTATCCGGCATGATACATATTGAAGCGTTAGATGTGACTGATACGCAGTCGATCCAAGCATTTCAGAAGAAACTTCATGCCTATGCACCTATTACCCTGCTTGTGAACAATGCGGGAACAGCCTTTGCTGGTTTTGCGGAGGAGGTTCCTGTTGACACGTACCGCCAGCAATTTGAAGTGAATGTCTTCGGTGTGATGGAAATGACCCAAGCAGTGCTGCCGTTTATGGCGAGCGGCGCAAAGATTTTCAATATGAGCAGTATCAGCGGATTAATGGGAATGCCTGCACTTTCTCCATATGTATCGTCTAAGTTTGCGTTGGAAGGCTATACAGAAAGCCTACGGATTGAACTAGCTTCGTTCGGTATTCAGGCGGCCTTAATTGAGCCGGGCTCTTTCCAAACAAATATTTGGAATACCTCCATGAACGAGCAAATGATTCAGCCAGCAGAGGGATCGAAATACATAAAACTCTATCAAAAGATGATGGCCCATATTGATACCCAGAAATCCAACTATGGAGATCCTCGTGAAGTGGCAGAGCTTGTTGTTCGATTAGCAGAGAAGAAGCGGCTGAAACGGCTGAGATATCTTGTTGGAAAAGGCGTACGACTTTCATTCACAGCAAAACAGCTTCTGCCGTGGAACATGTGGGAACACATCATACTGCGTACACTCTCTTCAAAAAAATAAGCACAAAAAAACAGGTGGATATGTTGACATCCACCTGTTTTTTTCATTTATTCGCTCTCTGACTGCCCAAGGGTAATATCTAGATTTTTGTTCTTTCCTTCACGGATGACAGTCATTGTGGTTTTATCGCCGACTTTTGTTTCTTTGTAAAGAATTTCTTTCAGCTGAGAGCTGTTCACTACGTCTTTCCCTTTGAACTTGATGATGACATCTCCAGATTTTAAGCCTGCTTTTTGAGCAGGTGAACCTTTTGAAACATCCTTTACGTAAATGCCTTTGCCGATTTGTTTATCAAATAAGCCGAGCGTATTTTCCTGATACGTCTCAGGCACTTGCTCAAGGTCAATCATTTGTACGCCAAGGTATGGACGTTCAACTTTTCCATTTTTCAACAGCTCATCTACAATCGGTTTGACATCGTTACTTGGGATGGCAAATCCGAGTGATTCCACACCGCTTTCGCTGATTTTCAAGCTGTTAATACCAATGACTTGACCATCTGTATTGATCAGTGGCCCCCCGCTGTTTCCTGGGTTAATGGCTGCATCAGTTTGCAGTACATTCATCTCCACTGTACCAGATGACGTATTTGCTTCAACAGTACGATCAAGACCACTAATGATTCCTTCTGTCACAGTACCTGAAAACTGTGCACCGAGCGGATTCCCAATGGCAATGACTTTATCTCCAGCACGAAGCTTAGAAGAATCACCAAAGCTTGCCACTTTATCAATGCCGTCAGCATTTATTTCCACTACAGCTAAATCTGTCATGACATCACTACCGACAAGCTTTGCGTCTTTTGTTTTTCCATCATATAGTGTGACCTTTAATTTATTGGCCCCTTCGACAACGTGGTTATTTGTAATAATGTACGCTTTTTTGCCATCTTTTTTGAAAATGACACCAGAGCCTGTTCCAGCTTCAGCTTCTGTTTGATCACCGCTCAAGCCAAATGAATTTTGTGTAGATTGATAGTTTGAGACACCTACAATGGTGGGCTCTAAATCTTCTACCATATCAGCAACATTTGTGGCATTGGTGATTTGTTTTGTCGAGAAATTATCTGAGGCTGCCGGCTCACTTGATGCGGTCTGCGTTTGCGTGTTGGCAGCTGTATCCTGTGACTGCGGCAAAAGCGGTGTAATGCCAAGTACAAGACCCCCGCCAATAATTCCTCCAAGAATCGGGCTGAGCCATGCCGCCTTCCGCTTTTTCTCCTTTTTTGACGCACGGTCATCCACCATTTGAGGAGAATGGTTCGTCACACTCTCCTGCGCGGCAGATGCTTCGTTTTCATGCTGGTGTAAAACGAGTTCCTTCTCTTTTTCTGGTGCGCCTATTTGTTTCTCATTCTCTTGATGAGTATCTTCTTGATGGTTCATTTCATTGTCTTGATTCGTGTTTTCTGGATGATTCATCTTATTCTCTTCATCTTCTCTTCGGAAATCCATCGCTTGCACTCCTTTACATCATGTTTCATTTCATATGTCTAGATAGGACTCATGTCCTCTTAATGGAAAGATCATTGAAAAATACTTTATGGCAATATGTCAAATTATATAATACTTATTCATAGAAAAAAAGCAAGGTGCGCACATTGATGAAAAGCACCTATTCATCCGCCTTTTGTCTATGCCCTTTTTTCCCTTGACCTTATCATAATCAAACATTATGGGATAATGATGAGAAGAATATGTGAAATTGTGAAAAAAGCGTGTGATTGTTGACATGCCGCCTTTGTATCCCGTTATAATGACGTTGAGAGGATGTGGAAGACTTTGTCGTACACCATTTATTTAGTTGAAGATGAACAAAACTTAAATGAACTGTTAACCAAATATTTAGAGAGTGAGGATTGGAATGTCTCCTCTTTTTTAACCGGAGAAGCGGCACGCGAGGCAATGAACAAGCCACCGCATCTATGGATTTTAGATATCATGCTGCCTGATACAGACGGCTACACCCTCATTAAAGAAATCAAAGCCGCATCACCTGACGTACCGGTCATTTTCATTTCAGCACGTGATGCCGATATCGACCGTGTCCTCGGCTTAGAGCTGGGAAGCAGTGATTATATTGCGAAGCCATTTCTTCCGCGTGAGCTGATCATTCGGGTACAAAAGCTGCTGGAGCTTGTGTATAAAAACAATGATACTCCGCAGCAGCAAAGCGTCACAACCGTTTCTTCTTATGTCATTCATGAGGATGTAAGAGAGGTGTATGAAGAGGGTCAGCTCATTAACTTAACTTCTAAGGAATTTGACTTGCTGCTTTTATTTACACATCACCAAGGACATGCTTTTTCTCGTGAAGATATCCTCGTCAAAATTTGGGGACACGATTACTTCGGGACAGATCGTGTAGTCGATGACCTTGTTAGACGGCTGCGCAAAAAAATGCCCGACTTAAAGGTCGAGACCATCTATGGATTCGGTTATAGGATGCTGAAGGGATGAAGAACAAACCGCTCGCTTTTCAAATTTGGGTTGTGATCTCTGGCATTTTGCTCACCATTTCCATTGTCCTGATCATTCTATTTTCTAATACATTACGTGACTTCTTCACAAATGAAATTTATAAAAATATTGAAAATGAACAGCAAGTGCTGACAGAATATCCATTAAACCGAGACGGCTCGCCAAAGTCGACACCGGAAAACCGCTCCGTGCAGCACATTTTGATTCCGTCAAATGAATTAGATCAAATGGCGCAGTTTTTTCCGCATGCCTTTATTGAGAAAATCCAATCGTTTGTGAAAAAACAAAAAAGCGCAACGAAACGGTATTCTGAAGAGGTGAACGGCCAGCATATCTTTTTTGTCATCAAAAAGGTATCATCAGGCAATACACCATATATTCTTCTATCCTATGCACCAGATTCTTATCGAGACGACCTGTCCTTTACGCTGTTTAAACAGCTGATCTTTATCTTAGGCACCGTTATTTTACTAAGCTGGATTCCATCGATTTGGCTTGCCCGCTATTTATCCCGACCAATCGTTGCGTTTGAAAAACACGTCAAACGGATTGCACAAGAGGACTGGGACGATCCTGTCATCGTTGACCGGCAAGATGAAATTGGCAAGCTTGGTCATACCATTGAAGAAATGAGACAAAAACTCATTCAAAAGGATGAAACAGAACGGACACTTTTGCAGAATATTTCACATGACTTAAAAACACCTGTCATGGTCATCCGCGGCTACACGCAGTCCATTAAAGATGGTATTTTTCCTAAGGGAGATCTTGAACAAACGGTGGAAGTCATTGAAGGTGAAGCGGAAAAGCTTGAGAAGAAAATCAAGGATCTGCTGTACTTAACTAAGCTTGATTATTTATCAAAACAACATCCCGCACATTCTTCCTTCCTACTCAGTAATACGATGCTGGAAGTGGTCGACCGAATACGCTGGTCGAAAAATGAATTGCAGTGGAACGTGGACTTAGATGATGAGGCTGCTCTTGAAGGCGATCCAGAACAATGGAGCAAATTATTTGAGAATGTACTAGAAAATCAACTTCGCTATGCAAAAAGTAAGATTGATATTCAAATGAAACAAGAAGAGGATCAAATCCGCATTGTTATTCGAAATGACGGTCCTCCAATTGAAGAACATATGCTGTCCAACCTATACGAACCTTTTAGTAAGGGAAAAAAGGGCGAATTCGGCATTGGATTAAGCATTGTCAAAAGAATTCTTTCAATGCATCAAGCGTCCATATCTATTGAAAATGATGATCTAGGTGTACGTTATACAATCATAGTTCCAAAGAAGAGACTGTAGGTTTTTGACCGCAGTCTTTTTTAGATGAATGAATACCCATTGAAATCACGGTATGTGGCTTTAATCTTTTTGCCAGCTTGATACATCCATTTCTTTTCAATGGTTGTCTCTTTCGGCATTTTGACTTTTTCTACTTGAATCCCTTTTGTTCGCAAGCGTCTAATCATATCATCAATTTCTCTCATGGAACATCATCCTTTCACATATTTTGACCAGTTGGTCACCTTACTTTATAATATAAAGAATTACACTGTAAAAAACAAGTTACAATCTGATTAATTTTTGAAAACTTTCGTCGTTTATGACCGATAAGTCACATCTCTTTGCGCACGTTTCCTAAGACATTTGTCTCTCGGTAAGAAAGGATGACATTCATATTGAAAAAGAAAGAAAAAATGATCATTGAGGCTGGCATGAAATTATTTGCCAGCAAAGGCTACAACGCAACGTCTGTTCAGGAAATTGCGGATGAATGCCACATGTCAAAGGGTGCTTTTTATCTTTATTTTAAATCAAAGGAAGCACTGCTCATTTCGATCCTTCATTACTATTACGATAAGGTATTTACCCGGATTCATGAGGTTCAAACAGAGGGCGGCACACCAAAAGAAGCCTACCGAAAACAGCTCACTGTCTATTACGATAATATTTTGCAGCAAAAGGATTTTATTAAAATGCAGCTGAGCGACAGGGCGCTTCCACTGAATGAAGAAACGCAGCAGCTCGCAAAACAAATTAGGCTTGCGACCGTCCAGCTTCACATTGATAACATTAAACAAGTATATGGAGATGCTGCTATTCCTTATATGGCTGATTTATGTTTGACGATTGAGGGCATGAGCCACGTTTATTTCGAGCTGGCGATTTTATATGATTTTCAGCTGGAAGCAGAAGAACTTGCCACAACCATGATTCATCGTATCGATGATTTGATGGGCGGTATGATGAAGCGCAATGACCTTCCTCTCATTTCTGTAGATCAAGCGAGCGATTGGTTTGGTCCGATTTATGAACGGTCATTCGATCCGCTCACAGAATCTCTTTTAAAGGAGTTAAGAGAGATTGCTGAATCACACTATGAAGTGAAGGACGAACCCGATTTATTTGAAGCGCTTGGCATACTAGAAAATGAATTAAACAAACAAAAACCAAGACAAGTCATCGTCAAAGGCATGCTGTACCAATTAAAATTATACGCACCGCTTCAAACCAACTCTGAGTCACTTTTGCGTATTTTGAAAGAGGATCATTTGTAAACGCATCACTTTTAATGAAAAAAACCAGGGGCAGCCGCCCCTGGTTTCTTATTTTGCTTTCGGTGTCACCATTTCTTCTGGTTTCACAAATTGCTCGAACTGCTCTTCTGTTAGCAGCTCTAATTGAAGTGCTGCTTCTTTAAGTGTTAATCCTTCTTTGTGAGCAAGCTTCGCAATTTTTGCTGCATTTTCATATCCGATGTGCGGGTTAAGTGCCGTCACAAGCATCAATGAATTGTTCAAGTTTTTCTCAATCGTTTCAAGGTTTGGTTCGATTCCAACTGCACACTTGTCATGGAATGAGTTCATGCCGTCAGCAAGTAGTTCAACTGATTGCAGGAAGTTATAAATGATGACTGGCTTGAATACGTTCAGCTCAAAGTTTCCTTGGCTTGCCGCAAAACCGATTGTGGCATCATTCCCCATGATTTGTGCTGCAATCATAGTTAAAGCTTCACTTTGAGTTGGGTTGACTTTTCCTGGCATAATAGAGCTTCCCGGCTCATTTTCAGGAATGATCAATTCGCCAATTCCACAGCGTGGGCCACTTGCAAGCCATCTGACATCATTGGCAATTTTCATTAAATCAGCTGCAAGTGCTTTTAAGGCACCATGCGCATACGTAATTTCATCATGGCTTGTCAGCGCATGGAATTTGTTTGGTGAAGAATTGAATGTTTGACCTGTCAGCTGGCTGATTTCCTCAGCAACATATTGACCGAATTCAGGATGTGCGTTAATGCCTGTACCAACAGCAGTTCCGCCAATGGCTAATTCTCTCATTTTTTCAGTTGATTCTAGAATCATTTCTTTTGAACGGTCCAGCATGTATACCCAGCCGCTAATCTCTTGGCCTACTGTCAGCGGTGTTGCATCCTGCAAGTGCGTACGGCCGATTTTCACAATCTCTTGATACGCTTTTGCTTTCTCATCAAGAGTTGTTCTTAACTGATCAATAGCAGGCAGCAACTTTTTGTACACAGCTAAAACAGCTGCCACATGCATAGCCGTTGGGAATGTATCGTTTGAGCTTTGGCTGCGGTTAACGTCATCATTCGGGTGAATGCTGAACTCACTATTTTTATCTTTCAAATAAGCAGTTGCTCTATTTGCAACGACTTCGTTCATGTTCATGTTACTTTGTGTTCCACTACCTGTCTGCCAAACAACAAGCGGGAAATGCTCGTCATACTTTCCGCTGATGATGTCATCACATACAGCAGCAATTGCTTCTGCTTTTTCGCTTTCAAGGTTGCCAAGACGCTCGTTGGCAATCGCTGTGCTACGTTTCAAAATTGCAAACGCATTCACAACTTCCTTTGGCATTTTCTCAGAACCGATTTTGAAATTTTCTTTGCTTCGTTGTGTTTGTGCACCCCAGAACTTGTCCTTCGGCACTTTGATTTCGCCCATTGTATCTTTTTCGATTCTAAATTCCGTCATTATGTATCCCTCCATAGCTTCTCATCACTCAACTCTATTCTATACAAAAAACGAAAATCCTTTAAGCGTTTTCAATTAAAATTTTATCTTTATTTTAATTTTAGTTCAATATAAACGCGAACATCCTTCGAATATTTGTATTTTGGGTTCGTTTTTCCGTAGTCCTTTGATGTATAAGTCACCTCATAATGCTTGTCAAACGACTGTAGAATACGGTCGATCTCCTCTTTTGTTCCTGCTAAACGAATCTGTGCCATCTTGTTTCCTCCAAAACCCTCATTCTTTCTTTTACCACAAAATAATGTAACACAGAATATTGTTTTTTCAAGCAGGTAATGCTAAGAAAAAGATTTGAGGCGGGTGATCCGAATGAATCAAACTCCATTAAAAGAGCACTTATACGATAATCTCTCCGTCATCCTTCCACAATTAAAAGAAATGGACGACTTGGTTCATGAGAAAAAAACGCTGCCTCATGGACAGGTTGTTTACTATTTATACATAAAAGAAATGAACGAAACGATGGAGATTCAAACCTTTTTAAAGCTGCTTCTCCAAGATCATACGTCTCTCACAAAAGAGAAGCTGGAATCCAATTTATCGATGATGACCACCCGTTCGGTGAAGACTTCTGAGGAATTGGTCGCTGCGATTTTTGATGGGCATTGCGTGGTACTGATTAACGGTTTTCAGCATGCGTACATTTTAGAAACGCATGGAACGAAGAAACGCAGTATAGGGGATGCTACCTCTGAAACAGTTGTGAGAGGACCGAAAATTGGCTTTATTGAAGATTTAGATACGAACTTAGCTCTTGTGAGGCAGCGCTTGAAAAACCCCAATCTTAAAACCGTCGACATGAAGATTGGTCAAAAAAAGTACACCCAAGTGACCATCATGTACATAGATGGCATGGCTCAATCGTCTGTTTTAAAAGAAGTGAAAAAACGACTCAAGCAAGTCACCATTGATGATATACAAGACTCTGGGGTTCTTGAGGAACTGATTGAAGACAATGTGTACTCTCCTTTTCCGCAAATCCAAAACACAGAACGGCCGGATAAAGTGGCGTCTGCTTTAAATAATGGACGTGTCGCCATTTTTGTTGATCATTCTCCTTTTGTGTTAATTGTACCTGCTTCCCTCGCGACGATTATGCAATCACCTGATGATTATTATGAAAGGTGGATCGCCGCCTCTCTCATTCGGATGCTGCGATTTACCTCTATCTTTCTGACATTATTTTTATCAGCCATTTATATTGCGCTTGTGTCCTTCCATCAAGGACTTTTACCAACAACACTGGCTATTTCGATCTCAAGTACAAGAGAAAATGTCCCATTTCCGCCTATTGTGGAGGCACTCATTATGGAAATAACAATTGAACTGCTGCGGGAAGCGGGTTTAAGGCTGCCAAATCCGCTCGGTCAAACGATTGGACTTGTAGGTGGAGTTGTCATCGGACAGGCGGCCGTTCAGGCTCATATTGTGAGCTCAATCATGGTGATTATCGTCAGTGTGATTGCCCTTGCGTCCTTTACTGTTCCTCAATACGGGATGGGCATGTCGTTCCGCGTGCTCCGCTTTGTGTCTATGTTTACGGCAGCTACTTTGGGTTTATATGGGATTGTGCTGTTCATGCTCGTTCTCCTTACTCATTTAACACGGCAAAAAAGTTTTGGTACGCCTTATTTTTCACCAGATTTTGTGTTCAGCTATAAAAATGAAGACAATTCCATCATTCGATTGCCTTTGAAAAATCAAAAGAAAGGAGAACGATATGGTCAATCATAAAGAGTCGATCACCAGCTATCAGGCAAGTGCCATAATTGCCAATACAACATTAGGTGCCAGTATGATGATTCTGCCAAGAGCAATGGCTCAAGCTGCAGCTACACCTGACGGCTGGATTGCGCTCTTACTCATGAGTGCCATTTACATTGTATTTATTTTTGCGAATGTCCTTATGATGAAAAAAGTCCCCTTCTCCTCTTACTATGATTATACAAATGAGGGTCTTGGAAAGTGGGTTGGCGCTCTTGCTAACATATTGATTATTATTTATTTTCTTGGCGTTGCCAGCTATGAAGTACGGGCGATGTCGGAAATGGTGAAGTTTTTTTTGCTTCAAAACACACCTGTAGCGGTGACAATGATCAGCTTTATTTTGGTTGGACTTTATCTTGTAGTCGGCGGGATTGGTGATTTTGCCAGACTGTGCCCCTTTTTCCTCATTGTCACCTTGATTATCTTATTTGTTGCATACGGACTCAGTGTTCAAGAATTTAAGTTAGATAACCTCCGGCCTGTTTTAGGAGAGGGATTCTCTCCTGTCTTCAAATCCCTTAACGCATCAGCCATTTCGTTTGTCGGCATTGAAATGATATTGTTTATGCCTGTCTATATGAAAACGCAAAAACACACCTTTGCTTATGGCGCAGTCGGCTTTTTGATTCCTGCGATCATCTATATTTTCACTTATATTCTTGTCGTTGGTGCGTTCACGGTGAAAGAAACAGCGACTTTGACTTGGCCGACGATTGCCTTATTTCAATCGTTTGATATACAAGGAATCTTTATTGAGCGAATCGAATCCTTTTTGCTCATCGTTTGGCTTGTTCAACTTTATACGAGCTTTGTAGGATATACGTTTTTTGCTGCAATGGGGTTATCAAAACTCACAAAATTCCCCAAAAAGATCGTGCTCGCGCTGATGGGAATTGTCATCTACTTTGCCGCCATTTTCCCAAAGGATGTTGATACAGTGCGCAATTATTTAACCTATGTAAACCATTTATTTTTCCTTTTATTCGGTATCCTCCCGTTTCTCTTATTTATCATCGTGTTTTTGAAAAGGAGGCGGAAAGCAGCATGAAAAAGAAGAAGGTCTTTGCATTACTCGCCCTTGTTCTATTAAGTGGATGCTGGGATAGTACCAATATTGAGGAGCTCAACATGGCGATTGGTTATGGCTTAGATAAAGGAGATAACGGTCATAAGCTGAAAATATCTATGCAAGTCCTTGTTCCTCAAAAAATTGAACAAGAATCCAGCGTAAAAGACCCAACAAAGATTATTGAAACTAACGGTGATTCCGTACATCAAATATTTCGAACAACGACTCTCAAAAGTCATCGGATTTTCGCCCAGCAGCTGAGGGTGTATTTATTTTCTGAGGAGCTCATCAATGAGAATAATTTTGACCTCGTCATTAATCAATTCATTCGCGACAATGAAACGCGGAGAGGAAGCCTCGTCTTTATGACCTCTGAAAAGCCTGGGGACTTGCTGAAAATCAATGATGATGGGCAGCCTGCTTCTTCTACATTATATGATATTTCGGGGAATACAAAATCGACCATCCGTATGTTAAAGCCTGTTTCATTAGGAGATATTTCTACTGCTATGCAAAACAACGTATCTTTTGCTGTTCCGAAAGTCAGTGTGGATCAAGGGAAATTAATACTCGACGGTGCCTCTATTATTAAAAACAAACGATTTCTCACCGACATCTCTCCGTTAGCCGTGCAGTCATACAACCTGTTGACAGGGGAAGGAAAAGGCGGAGTCATTGAATTTGAATATGACCACAGCATCTATTCTTATGAAATATTTAAACTGAAACACAACATTGAAACGAAGAAAACAGCCAGCGGAAGATATCAATTTGATGTATCCGTAGAACTTGATGGAAGATTATCTGAGGATTGGAATGAGCGTGAGAATGCATTTAATGAGAAGTATCTTCAAGAGATTGAGGGTGCAGTGGAGCGTCAATTAAAGAAAACTGTAAAAGATTTCATTGGGGAATTACAGCATGAGATCAAAGCAGATATTTGCGGGTTTTCTCAAAAAGCGAGTATTGCGTATCCGAAGGACTTTCGAAAAGAAGCGAAGCATTGGGATGAGATTTTTAGTGAATCGGACATTCGTTACAAGGCAAATGTGAAAATCCGTGACTTCGGGACTAAGGGCGCAACACAATCTTTATAGAGTATGTTAAAATGGTAAGAAAAAAAGGGTGTCAATCATGAAACGAGCTTTACTTTCGGCCGGCATTCTATTTTTGATTCTAGGGATACTTCTGTTAATCATTGTATTCATGCAATCAAAAGAAGATTTCTTCATTGAAGCCGACAGCTTTTCAAGCACATTTTTGATCGTGGTTTATTATGGACAAACCCCTGCGCTCCTTCTGTTGGGAGGCGGATTATTCGTCGGACTTTCACAGATCATTGATTTGCAGGAAAAAAAAGCGGCAGCAGCAAAGGAGAGCGTAAAGCTTTTATCCGAAATGAAGAAAACCCTGGAAGAAAAATCGGCCAAGGAGCAGGAGGCTTTTCCAGTTCCTGAGCTCCATCAACTATCCGAACGTCCGATCACAGGACAGAAGGACTAATTTTACGCATGTTCTAGCAGCTTTCACTTGAAAGCTGTTTTTTTATTGAATCAGCTTATGGCGGTGGGCATACACAGCCGCTTGCGTTCGATCTTCCACATCAAGTTTGGAAAGAATGTTGGTAATATGGGTCTTCACCGTTTTAATTGTAATAAATAATTCCTCGGCAATGACCTTATTCGATTTCCCATCCGCAATCAGCTTCAAGATCTCCATTTCTCTTGCTGTTAATGAATCGTGAAGGATAGACCCATTTGATGAATGACGGAGTTTATTCATGACCTTTCCTGCCACTTTCGATTCAAGTCTTGGTTCGCCGATGCTTGCAGATCTGATGGCATCCGCAATTTCTCCTGCCTTGGATGTTTTTAATAAATAGCTTAAAGCACCCGCCTCAATCACAGGATAGACTTTATCATCGTCAATAAAGCTCGTCAGAACAATGATCTTGGCATCTTCAATTTCCTGACAAATTCTTTTCGTTGCTTCTATGCCATCCATCCCTTCCATGACGAGATCCATTAAAATCACATCTGGCCTTAATTCAACGGCTAGCTCTACACCTTTTTGTCCATCTGACGCTTCACCAATGACTTCAATATCAGCCTGCGCCTCTAAAAAGGCCGCAAGCCCCATTCTCACCATTTCGTGATCGTCGATTAAAAGCACTCGAATCATCGAACGTTCTCTCCTTTTCCTTCATCAAAAATGGGAACCTTCACATCAATTTGTGTGCCTTTTCCCTCAAATGACATAATCTCTGCGACACCGCCTACCTCACTTGTTCTTTCTCGAATCGATTCCAGTCCGTAGGAGGCCGTCTTCACATGGTCTGTTTGAAAGCCAATACCATTATCAATAATCTTTAGCTGCACTTGACGGTTTCTTATGAGCAGACGCACTGTCACTTTTGTCGCCTTTGCATGCCTAAACACATTCGACAGTGCTTCTTGCACAATTCGGAAGAGGTGGTCCTCTACTCCTTTAGATAACGGAACATCATCTTCGATTTCCCAATCAATATCAATCGGCTGCTTTGCTTGAAATTCATTTAGCAGCTCAATTAAGCCTTTTTTCAGGTCTTTTCCTTCTAGAGTGATCGGTCTCAAATGAAGCAGAAGAGCACGCATCTCATTTTGTGCATCGCCAGACATTCGTTCGACAAGCTGCATTTGTTTTAAAATCTTTTCGTCCTTTTCCTTCATGCCTTCAAGAATAGCTGAGGTCATCATCGAAATCGCAAATAACTGCTGGCTGACCGCATCATGGAGCTCTCGTGCCAGCCGCTGACGCTCTTCTGAGACAACCGATTTCTTCATTTGAGCCTGCCATTCAGCCCGTTCATTCGAAAGCTTTTGCAAAGAGGCTACTTGCCCTTCCACCCGCTTCGCCATTTCGTTTAATTGATCGGCGGCTAAGCCAATTTCATCATCGCCAAGCGACGGCAGTCTGTATGCAAAGTTTCCATTTTCGAACTTCAAAATCGACTCTACAAGCTGGTCGAGCCTCTTCTTATGCTGATAGCCAAATACACTCGCGGCAGAAATCCCAATCGCAAGACTAACGATGAGTAAAATACAAAAAAACGGTATGCCAAACCAGCGGGTAGAAAGCAGGATCATTGGATCAAGCTGATAATAAAAAAACATCAGCAGTGTCGTCATCGTTACAACACCGAGCGAGACGCCGACTCCAAGACGAACAGATTGCCACTGGATACCTAAATGCAATTTCCTCATAAGTATCTCACATCCACATCTCCGATCAGTAGAGAGATGGAGATTTTCACTTTTCGTTTGCTCTCATCATAATCGTTGGTCATCACATACACTTTACTGCCGAAGCCGCTTCTTTTTTCATCTATGATTTTCATATCACCAATCGCGGCTGAAGCACTCACACATACTTCAATATCCTGCGGTACGTAAATATCCACATCGCCGATCAGTCCGCTA
Source organism: Bacillus sp. G1(2015b) (assembly GCF_001482475.1). Classification (NCBI taxonomy): domain Bacteria; kingdom Bacillati; phylum Bacillota; class Bacilli; order Caryophanales; family Bacillaceae; genus Bacillus; species Bacillus sp. G1(2015b). The sequence continues at coordinate 209,548 of NZ_LKIC01000012.1, forward strand.
ATCACGATTGTGCTCTCTTCTTCTGCAATGATCGCCTTTGATAAATCGATTTTAACATCGCCAATAAAACCTGAAATCGTCAAATCACTTAGTTGAAAAGGCTTTTTCATCAGCCTGACTTCACCGATAAAAAAGTCATGCTCTTTGCGCGGCTTTGTCTGGCTTTTTGTTTTCTTCTGATCGCCCTCTTTTTCAAGATTGACTTTCAGTGAAGGCTTCCCATCGTCTGATGTTTCCTTTTTATCGACATCAAAAACAGGTTTATTTTTCAATAAACGATAGCCCGCATAAATCAAAAAAGCCGCAAATAAGTACCCTGTTAAACTAAATGTAATATTGAGCAGAAATTTTAAGAAGAGAAAGCCGGCAAAAATATAGGAAACTGAACCGAGCCAACGTTTGGATCGTGAGTGCAGCCAATAACCCGCCAGCGCAAAAAACACAGGCCAAAACAGATCTGCTCCGATCCCAATAATTTTGAGAAATAAATTAATACCAAAAATCACCACAATGATGCCTAATATTTGATTCCTTGTAAAACGCAGTTGACTCGCCTCCTTCCTTTCTTTCATTCATTAACGCAGCTTGAGGTTACCACTTGTCATTTCAATATCGACTAAATGTGTCCCTTTTCCCCGCGTACCTTTAAAGCCTCGACCTTCATTCTCCACTTGATCAAAATCATACGAGTGATCGACGCTTCCACTTGTTTTTTTCACCTGAACGTTGAAATCTCCGTCGTCTGGCAAATTAAATTTCGCGCTCCCTGATGTCATCTGAAAGGAGACAGGTGACTCAATTGTATCAAAACTTGCCGTCATTCGGCCGCTTGTCATGCCCAATTGCAGTTTGCCTTTTACATCATTAATATCGGCACGCCCTGAAGTTGCCCCAATATCACTATCCTTCGCATCGATATGCGACACTGCCATCCTGCCAGAGGTTGCTTTGATTTCTACATTTTTTGCTGAAAAATTCTCGGCTGTGAGGTTTCCACTCGTTGATTTGAGTATCACATCTTGAAGGGACAGCTTTCCTCCTCCGTCAATCTCACTGACGCCACTTCCACCTGTAATCTTCACATTTTTATGATAATCTGTTGGAATTTTAACTAAAAGCTCTCCTTTTTCAAATTGAGTGAAAAACAAGAAGCTTTTATTTTCAGCACGAATTTTGAAGGTACCACCTGTTTGCTCCGCATACATTTTCCCTTTTCCATTGACAGCAGTCACGGAAATATCGGAACGATTTTCAGGTTTTACCTTCACGCGAAACCCAGAAAGAGAAATATCTAATTGATCAATCTCCTCTGTTTTTGCTGAAGCTGTTGTCACTGGTTTTTCACGGGAAAAACTTAAATGAAAGAGACCTTCATTTTTGAAAAGCATGCCAATCATTAAAAAGATACCTACAAGTATACAAATTAGACCGATTAATCGCTTCATTCATACCATCCCTTTATCTTCTGACCTTTTCATTATAAGGAAAAGCGAAACAGAAAGAAATCAAATATCGGAAGAAAAAGCCTGCTTTTCTTCCGATGTGATCTCTATACGTTTGCTTGCTGCTGTTCAGGCTTTTTCTCAAGCTTCAGTTTCTGCCATTCTTTTTCAACCTCATCGGCATAGTCTAAATGAGCATATGCCCCTTGATCCGCAAATTGTGCATAGCTGCCTGCTTTTGTTTCCATTTCTTCAATACGGTTCTCCATTCGAAGAAATTCTTTATATGCACTTTCACTGTCTACTTTATTGATGGAATCATTCATATGCTGCTTTGCCTGTGCGGCATTGGCTCTTGCAATCAGTGCCTGTTTCTTGTCTTTTATATCACGCAGCTTCGTTTCTAAGTGCTGTAATTGCTCTTTCAGCTCTTTCAATTGTTTCACAGACTGCTGGTACGCTTCCTGATATTCGTTGTGCTTTTCTTCAAAATACTTCATTTCTGTGAGCGCTTTTCGTGCAAGCTCCTCTTCTCCCGCATGATATGCCATCTCTGCCTGTTTCTTTCGCTTTTCAGCAAATGCTTCCGTCTCTTCTGCTTTTCGCAGGAAGCCTTGCTGAATCGTTTGCTGTTTGATGATGGCATGTTTCGCTTTCGCAACATCATCCTCCATATCACGAACGTATTGATTCAGCATGACACGCGGATTCTCCAATTTATCTAACCCTTCATTGACAGTTGCAACAAACATATCTCTTACTCTTCTTAATACCATTTGATGTTCCTCCTTTTATTTTTTCTTTAAAAAGTCTTCCCATTCTTGATCAAATGACGTGTGAATCGGTTCCTCCGTATTGGGTGCCGTGTTTGGCTCCATATAGGCTCTGCTTGATGATTTTTTGGTAGATTCACCACTAATCATCGACCAGCCAAAATAAAGAAGTACCCCTGCAAATGCGATGCCGAGTAAAAACGGCAGGAATTGCACGACGATCAGTACACCAATGACTGCTAGAATGATCCCTGAGGTTTTACTGCCTTTTTCATATTTTTTAACACCTACATAGATGAGCCATGCCCCAATCAAAACCGGAATCAGTCCACCTAATGAACCACCAAAGAAGATGGATAAACCGACAAACAATAAAATTGAACCGATAATGGTTTTACTTGTTATTTTCATCTTCATGCCTCCTTTCTTGCTCCTTGCTTTAACTATAGTCAAAAAAGAAAGCCGGCAAAACGTGTCACAGATTGATCTTTGATTGCGACTAGAGTCGTAACAATGCTCAGACTGAACGGTTGAATCAAACAAAAAACACTCTTCGAAAAGAAGAGTGTTGTTAAACGTATGGTAGAATCACAGAATAAGTTGTATCTAAATCAAGTCAGAGGCAGGTGTCATACATTGATAAATAGAGATCAACTAGCTGACCTATTTGCTAGTTATTCTTTTCACATACAAGAAATCTATCGTTTAGTCATCCAGCCCCATAGTACATTAAGGGAGTTTAAGACAGAAAGTGCTGGCTTTCTTTTCAGTATTCGCGGGGAAGCTAGACTGAATGTCAATGGAAAAAGCTACAATTTGCAGCCAGGGTCCGTCATCCATGTAACACCAGGATGCCAGCTTGCCCTGCAGGTGATCAGTCAATCAGAATACGAGTATCATTCGCTTTTCTATCATTTGGATTGTGATAAGAAATCTGACTGTGACACTGTTTTCAAGCTGGAAACGGGAGCAAATCCGAGAATCATTGAAATACTCACCATGCTCCATCAGAATGTCCATACACCTGGCGGAATGGGGAAACTTCGAGTCAAAGAATTATTTTTACGCATCCTATATCAAATACTAATGGGCTGTAAGCAGGAAGAGAGCTCTCCTCATGAAAGGGTCATTGAGGAAGCCATCGCTTATATTAGAGGACAATATATGATTCCATTAACACTTCAGGATCTCGCTGAACTGTTCGATATGAACCCTAAAAGCTTCTCATACTTTTTCCATAAATATACCGGACTTCACCCAATTGACTATGTCATCCAGTATCGTATGGAAAGAGCGCTTGAAATACTAAAGGCAGGCAATATTTCGATTCGTGACGTTGCTATGACTGTCGGCTATCCCAATCCGCTATATTTTAGCAGACTATTTAAAAAGAAATTCGGAGTGCCGCCTAGCGCATATATCGCTAAATAAATCTGTCGTATTTCTTCTCAAAACGATAGACGCCAGCCTCATTCCTTAAAGGAATTCCACAGCTCTCTATGAAATAACCAGCCTAACTGCCTCAGAAATTGAAGTCGATCAAGATCATCTCTCTTCTGTCAGTCCAGATTAGATAATAATGCATATGATATTCGCTATTTGTGTATTCGCATTTCACGAGGTCCTTGCTATACTATTCAATGATAATGATTATCAATATCGATTATTACTGACTAATAATCAGCAACGACTGGGAGGCAGATGATGTGAACAAAAAAAGGCAGCTTTGTATCGGATTGTCCTTGTCAGCGACCTGGTTGAAGGGAAAAGGCTGGCAGCATCCGAGCAGCATGGTAGAACACTTATTTTCAACCAACTTTTACGTTGAGCTTGCAAAGAGAGCAGAGATGGCCAAGCTTGACTTTCTTTTTAAGCCGGATGCACTGACACTCCACATAGAGTCATTGGATCACTCCCCTGGCTTTGGCGGTCTTGATCCAACGGTTTTGCTTGCTTCGATTGCTCATGAGACGGATCGAATCGGACTTGTTTCAACTGCCTCGACTACGTTCAATCCTCCCTATGTAGTGGCGAGACAGCTTCAGTCCTTGCACTCGATCAGCAATGGGCGTGCCGGCTGGAATATTGTCACTTCGATCGACGGAGCCGATAATTTTAGCCATTCACCCATGCCAACCTCAGAAGAACGATATAAGAAGGCGATGGAATTTACGGATGTTGTACGCAAGCTTTGGGAGAGCTACCCAAATGAGGCGCTGCTCATCAATCGAGCGACAGGACAGTTTGCTGACAAGGAGAGAATTTCTTCTATTCAACATGAGGGTCATTTCTTTCAAATTAAGGGGCCGCTTAATGTGCCAGCTCATCCGTCAGGAACCATTCCTTTGTTTCAGGCAGGTGCTTCGGAAACGGGGCGGGATTTTGCCGCTTCAACTGCAGATGCGATGTTTGCAGCAACCCCTGATATGGCCTCAGGCATTGAATTACGGAAAGACATGAGGAGAAGAGCATGCAAGCATGGCCGCCAGCCGGATGAGATCCGTGTGCTGCCTGGCTTGTACTTTTTTATAGGAAAAACACGTGATGAGGCGCATGAAATGTATCGAGAGGCTCATTCCCATTTAAGCACTGCACAAGGTTATGCAGCGATACAATCGATTCTAGGTCTCGATATTCGTCACCTTCCCTTAGATCAACCCGTTCCTGCCGATATGCTGCAAGGATTGGATGAGCAGGTACGCAGTCAGACTCATGCTGATTTGCTGCGCAGGTTGATTGTACAAACGCAGCCTACCGTAAGAGAACTACTCTCCAGACCAGAGGTCATTGGATCGGCACACTGGGTCATCGTGGGAACAGCTGAGGATGCACAGAGAGAAATAACCAGATGGTTTGAAGCAGGCGCTTTAGACGGTTTCATTGCTCTTCCGGGCTCAGTACAATCACTAGAATTATTTTTTGACGAATTGGTCCCCTTACTCGTCCAACATGGCTTATTTAGAAGTGAATATATAGGATCCACCTTACGTGAGCATCTGGGGATGAAATAAAGCACGACTACAATAGACAGTTTGAGAGGAGTTTTGAAAAGATGAATAAGAAATTAATGATCATCGGCTTCATTTCCTTATTGATGCTGATCATGGCGGCATGCGGCGGAGGAGACAAGCCTAAGCAATCAACTACTGCCTCCGGAAGCAAAAATGCCGGAATTGAAAATTCAGGTGATGCTGCTACGAAAACAATAGAGTATCTTGGGAAAAAGTATACCATCCCGAAAAAAGCCGAAAAAATCGTCATTACTGGGGCAATGGAAGCGATGGAAGATGCCGTTGTACTTGATGTTCATCCGGCAGGGGCAATATCAGTAGGAGGAAAGTTTCCGAAAATATTTGCTTCAATCACAAGCGATTCCGAATCAATCGGTGAAAAACAGCAGCCAAATTTTGAGAAAATATTAAGTTTGAAACCTGACGTTATTTTAGGCTCCTCTAAATTTCAACAAGTCGTACTTAACAAGTTAGAGAAAATTGCGCCGACCATTCCAATCTCCCATATCGCGACAAATTGGGAGGCTAATTTAGAGCTAATGGCCGAATTAACAGGAAAACAAACGAAAGCAGAGAAAATCCTCACTCAATACAAAACAGATGTCAAAGACGCAAAAGCTTCGTTAAAGGAAAAGCTCAAGGATAAAAAAGTAGCCATCATTCGCATTCGGGGAGCACAAGCCTTCGTATATCCAGAAGATGTGTATTTCAATCCTGTTTTGTATAACGAATTGGGTCTCGCCGTTCCTCAGCCGATTAGTTTGGCAAAGACACAAGAAGCAATCTCTGTTGAACAGCTAGGGGAAATGAATCCGGATTATCTATTTGTACAATTTTCTACGGATGAAAATCAAGAGGCAAGGCAGGCATTTGATGACATGAAAAAGAATCCTGTTATTCAAAACATGACGGCCTTTAAAAAGGATCAGGTTTATATCAATGTGGTACATCCACTCCTTGAAGGAGGACCTGCTTATAGCCGCATCCAGTTTTTAGACGCCTTGCAGCAGCAATTAGAAAATAAATGAGACTGCCTGAATCAGCTATGAAATCATGACTATGGTCATTTTTAAAAATATATGAAGCAAAAGAAGTGGGGCGAATTGTACGATGAAGGACATGGAAGTATATGATGTAACCATTATTGGCGGCGGACCTGCTGGATTGTTTTCCGCCTTTTATAGTGGATTGCGTGAAATGAAAACGAAACTGATTGAATTCCAGCCTTTCCTTGGAGGAAAGGTTCATGTTTATCCAGAAAAGATGATCTGGGATATAGGAGGATTAACGCCAGTTCCAGGCTCGCAGCTGATTGAACAAATTGTTACTCAAGGACTGACCTTTGATCCAAAGGTCGTACTTGGAGAAAAGGTGACCTCTATTTCTCAAGATGAAACAGGTCACTTTGTTCTCCACACCGCATCCAATCAAAAACATTACTCCAAAACCGTCATTTTAGCTGTTGGAGGAGGTATCCTCAAGCCGATTAAATTGGATATTGAGGGTGCAGAACGATTTGAGGTTCAAAATTTACATTATACGGTCAAATCCCTTGCACGTTTTAAAGATAAAACCGTGTTGATCTCAGGAGGTGGTAATTCAGCCATTGACTGGGCGAATGAGCTGGAGCCGATTGCCAAGCAAGTGTATTTAACCTACCGGAAAGATGCTTTAAAAGGCCATGAAGCCGAAATATCGCGCCTTAAAAATAGCTCTGTCCAATGTCTGCTTCATACCTCGATTGAAAAGCTCATCGCAGCAGACGATCATGAGCGGATTGAAACGGTTGTCCTCAAAAATAATCAGGACAATACTTTATTTAAGCTAGCCATAGATGAAGTCATTATCAATCATGGATACGAACGAGACAAAGAATTACTTGCGAATAGTACCATTAAACTAGAGCAGAAGGATTACTGGATTGCAGGAACTCCACTGAGTGAGACGTCAGTCCGGGGCATTTATGCAGCTGGCGATATTTTGCATCATGAAGGAAAATTACATTTGATTGCTGGGGCTTTCCAAGATGCTGCGAATGCAGTAAACCAAGCGAAGCAATACGTAATGCCTGACGCAAGCGCTCGTGGAATGGTTTCTTCGCACAATGACATATTTATTCAAAAAAACAAAGAGCTAATGAAGCATTTGTATACGAAATAAAGTGTTCATTGCACAAGCAAGACTTGGAATCCCTTCTGTGCTTACAGAACGAAGACGTTTAGCACTCTTCTCATTCGAAGAGTGCTTTCCTTATTTAGAACGAAACACGTCGGCACTTCGTTCATATTCAACATCAGCTTCACCAAGCCGATGATTCACGATTCGGGCAGCAGCAAATAAATAATCGGATAGACGGTTTACATATGTGAGCGCAACGGTTGGAATCTCCTCCTGTTTCGCAAGCGTCACAATATGCCGCTCTGCTCTTCTAACGACTGTCCGCGCCACATGTAAAAGAGCAGCACCTTCCTGACCGCCCGGTAAAATAAACTTGGTGAGCGGCGCAGCTTCTTCTACATAGACATCCATTCTTTCCTCAAGGACTGCCACAGAGGCTTCTGTTATTTTGCCCTCTTTAGGTGGTTTCACTGCTGCCAAATCACCGCCGCAGTCAAACAGCTCATGCTGTATAACGATCAGCTCTGACAAAAGGTCCTGAAACAATTCGCCATGCTGCCGTAAATTTGCATGCGCAAGTCCAATGAAGCTATTCGCCTCATCTAATGTGCCGTAAGCTTCAACTCTCACGTCATCTTTATCGGCTCTTCCTCCGATCAAGCCTGTTTGTCCCTGATCCCCGGTTTTCGTATAAAGTTTCAACGGTATTCCCCCTTTTCTACTGCTTTGTCCTTTTAGTATAACCCGAACTAAATAGGATGTAGTTGTTTTACTAAAACATGGTGAATGAATGTCATTAATGAAACAGAAAAGTGAACCATTTGTCCATTATGAAGGCCAACCACCCCTTTTATTTCCTTATAAAATAATGATTGAAGATATAGTTTATAGTGTCTAAAATGTGATTAAGACAAAATGAAGGAGGATGGTATGAGTAAATTTAGTTTATTTAACAAGTTTATGGTACAAGAAGGCGAAAAAGAAAAAATGGTTGATATTCTGTTAGAAGCAGCAGAATCAATGAAGAATTTGGATGAATGTGAAATATATCTTGTGAATATTTCCGAGAATGAACCAAATTCTGTTTATGTTTATGAAGTGTGGGCAAACGAAGATGCCCATCAAGCATCTCTAGGTCATGAAGCTACCCAAACATTAATAAGTCGTGCGAAACCAATTATTACTGGTATTGATAGAATCAATACTTTAATAACACAAGGCGGAAAGGGCATTTCATCTAATTAGAATTCAACCGTCTTAGATATAAAATTAGAACTGGTTGTCATTGTGGCAGCTTTTTTTCTTAAGAACAATTGTAATGACTACACATTTTAGATATGTGTAGTCATTACAATATCAACTGTTTTACTCAACTAACCTAAATATAACTGTACGTTCACTTTTGAATGACTTTCAACTTATGAAGAAGCCCATACACCTTTTGTCCTAATCTTTCGTGTAGAAGGTCAACATCTTCCGTTTCCTGCGTATTGGGTGCAGCAATACAAAGATGATGGATTGGAATGCTTGTTTCTTGCTTTATGATGTGCATAAGCTGACCTATGAGCTGAACAGCTGCGCCGTCTGATAAAGATCGTTTCAGGATAAGCCAAATGTTCAACTTTTCCTGCTGAAGCATGCTGTAAAGGATCATATCGTCTTCGGCGTCTTCTGCAGCGTATTTCGCTAATCCTTTAGCTTGCTCGAAAAACAGCATATCTTCAGTTGGCTCTAACTGATGATGAAGCGTCTTTGTTCCCGTTCCAATCGACCTTTTCCAAAAGAACCCGCCGTTTTCCTTATGTGAGGTAAGGATGCGAAGAGGCTGATTAATGGAAAATGTCATTCCTTCTGAGCCATATGTCCTCCAGCCATCCGCTATGTTTACAATTGATGTTTTAGAAGGGGCGGAAGGTTCAACCATCAGCTGAGGGTTTGCCCTAATTGGATGCTGGAGCGGTGTCACATTTGTTTCATACACACGGTTGATTCGTTCGGTGGTCAAAACGTGATGCGGCAGTCCTAACATGTCAGTCTTTCCTTCATGAAGCAGCAGCAGCCGATCACAATATAAACTAGCAATGTTCACATCATGGAATACGCCAATGACCGTTAACCTAGAGGAAGTCGTTTCTTCTTTAATTAAATCAAGCAAATCTTTTTGATAGGCTAAGTCAAGGAAGCTGGTTGGTTCATCCAGCAATAAATATTCAGGCTGCTGCGCCAATGCCTGTGCCAAATACACACGCTGCTGTTCACCGCCACTTAACTCATGGATGGGTTGATCCTTAAACTGTGCAACACCCGTTTGTTCCATTACTTTTCTGACTACCTGCACATCTTCTTGCGTGGCAGATTGCAGCCACCCTTTTTGATATGGATAACGGCCGAATTGGACGGTTTCTTCCACCGTAAATGAAAAAACTTGATCCGTTTTCTGCGGCAGAACTGCCATCTTTTGCGCAAGCGCCTTTGGCTGATAGGATTGAACAAGGTGACTGCCGAGGCGCACTTCACCGCTCTCAGGGGCTAAAATTCCTGCCATCATTTTAAGCAGGGTCGTCTTCCCGCTCCCGTTTGGGCCGAGTATACCGAGAAATTCTCCTTGCTTTACTTCAAGGCTAATGCCACGAATGATCTCTTTCTCTCCATAGCCACCTCTGATTTCCTTCACTTGAATCATACGTGCGTCCCCCCTCTATATTGACGAATGAGGATGATGCCAAATACAGGTGCACCAATTAACGCAGTAATGATGCCAATCGGTAATTCAGTCGGCTCAATGATGGTACGGGATAACACATCTGCTATTACGAGAAAGGAAGCACCGTTCAACATAGACAAAGGCAGCAGATGCCGATGATCCGTGATAGTTAAGAGGCGGATAAAATGCGGAATCACAAGTCCTACAAAACCGATCGTCCCTGATACCGCTACTGCACTTCCGGTCAGAATCGAGCCCGCCAGCAGCACAATATATTTGCTCCTTTTCACATGGACACCTAATAGCTTTGCCTTCTCCTCGCCATATGTCATGACATTCAAATCTCGCCCCATCAACATTAACGTAAAGGTCCCAATAAGAAAGAAAGGAAGAAAAAGCGCAATATAACGCCAGCCTCTCATGGACACACTGCCAAGCAGCCAATGAATGATCTCTTTTAGATCATCACCTGTTAAAGCAATCATCAATGAAATGAGCGCACCCAAAAAAGAGCTAAAAATCACTCCTGTTAAAATTAAAGAAGAAATGCTCATCCCCCGATGAACAAGACGCGCAAAAAAGAGAACGAGACACAGGGTCACAAGCGCCGTTGTCATACTGAATAATGGCAATGTGAAACTGCCAACAAGCGGGAGCTGCAAGCTAAAAAACAGAGTCGCTACGGCTCCAACTGATGCCCCTTGAGATACCCCCAGCGTATAAGGGTCAGCGAGAGGATTTTTTAATAAACCTTGAAAAGCTGCACCAGATAACGCCAGTGCTGCTCCGACTAATGCCGCTAATATGACTCTTGGCAGCCGAATGTTCATCATAATATTGCGATCGATGGAATCAATGGTTCCAAACTGTATTCCGAATAGTTCATGAACAAATATACGAAGAATAGAAGGAATGGGAATCCCTAAGCTTCCAAAGGAGATTCCCATTCCAATGCTCATCACAAGAAATAAAGCACTTAGTGTATAAGCGATGATCAATTTATTTGAACGTGTCAGGATAGACGCTTTTCGCAAGAGCCTCGACTCCTTCAACCAATCGCGGTCCCGGTCTTGATGCGAGATCCGTATTCAATTGAAAGACTTGTTTTTCTTTCACTGCTTTCATTGCATTCCATCCGTCTCTTTTTTTCAAATCAGCTAAGCTGGAACCATCAATTGTCACGATGACATCAGGATTTCGTTTGATGATCGATTCTTCTGTCATTTTCACCCAGCCAGTTTGATCGCCAGCAGCATTTTTGGCATGGATAACAGAAAGCATTTCATCCATAAATGTATTTTTACCAGTTGTATAGATTTCAGGCGCACCTGACACTTCGACAAAGACAGTTTTTTGTTTGTCTTTTGAAATCGCCCCTGCTTGTTTCTTGATGTCATTCAATTTTGTTTTCATCTCGTCTACAAGTTTTGTTGATGCTTCTTTCACGCCAGCTGCTTCACCGATCATATGGATTGATTTGTACACATCTTTAAAGGAGGTTGCATCATTTACAGTCAGAACTTTTATCCCTGCCTCTTCAAGCTGTTTAAATCCTTCTTTTGATCCCATTTGAGATGCATGTGCTAACACAAGATCTGGCTTTAAGGAAATGACCTTCTCAACATTAAATTCAAGTCCGCCAATCTTCTCTACCTTTTCGACTTCCTTTGGATAATTATCAAAGTCTGATCGCCCAACCATTTTATCTCCAAGACCGAGTGCATAAGCAACTTCCGTATTACTTGGAATTAACGAAACAATTCGTTTAGGCTGTTCTTTGATTTCAACCGTTTTTCCAGCTGCATCTTTAATCGATACTGGAAATGCCGCAGTGGCTGTTTCTTTATTTTGCGACCCTGTTGCTTTGTGATCTGTCTCAGCGCCTGCACATCCTGCTAAAACACCCATCACAAGCAATAACGATAGCCAAATAGCTGTTAACTTTTTCATGAGAGAACCCCCTGGTTTATGTACTGCTTAACGAAATCTCTTTCGTCAATTCTTTTCTAATTTCGGGAATATTATACTACAGTGCAGATAGGTTGTATATGTGATTTCTAAAAGCGTCTTTTCTGTTCATAAAACAAAAAAACAGCCTCTAAAAAGACTGTTTTTCACTCTTCTATTGATTGATTGGTTCTCCATTGATGACGACTTTCTGAAAAGCAGGAGAAACTGCATGCTCTAAAGATAAGGGGTACGCCACTTCATCTATGACACAATCTTTCATTTTAAAATGAGTAACAGGAGAGTGTGCGTATGCGGCTATTTTCACACCATATCGTCCGCCGCTGCTTTTGAGTCCTTCTACTTCAATATGACGTACAACAGGACGGTGCGGACCAGCATCTCCTTCCTCATACATCATGTCGATACAGATCACTTCATGCTTTAGACTTTTGACTGTATTATTTTTAAAATAAATATGTTCAATCGTACCGCCTCTGACAGAGTTGGTTTTAATACGCAGTGCCCGGTCAAGGTTCGGACTGTCCATTACGTTATCTTCTGCATAAACATACTTTACCCCGCCAGAAATCTCGCTCCCGATCGTCACACCGCCGTGTCCATCCCGCATCTCATTTCTACGAATGACGATGTTTTCAGATGGAACCCCTATTCTCCGTCCATCCTCGTTTCTGCCCGATTTGATGGCAATACAATCATCTCCGTTATCAAAATAACAATCTTCGATGAGCACATTCCGGCAAGACTCCGGATTGACACCATCTGTGTTTGGTCCATGCCCAATGATTTTAACGCCGCGGACGATGACGTGACTACTTAATACAGGATGAATTTGCCACATTGGTGAATCCTTCACTGTCACTCCTTCGATTAGAACTTGCTGACATTGGTATGGCTGAATAAAGCTCGATCTTAAATAATGGCCTTCTCCAAACACCCTTTCTTCTACCGGTATTCTCTTTTCCGCCATTTCAAACAAAAGCTGACGATCCCGATCCTGAGAGGGCTGGCCATTTGTCCCATACTTCCAAGGCCACCAATGATGCTCATCCCCTCTGCCATCAAGCGTTCCGGCTCCAGTAATGGCGATATTTTCTGCATGGTGTGCATAAATGAGAGGTGAATAATTATAAAGCTCAACCCCTTCATATCTTGTCAGTACGAGAGGCAGATAATCCTTTGGGTCTTGACTGAATGTCACATAGGCATTCTCATGCAGATGAAGTTCTACATTGCTTTTCAATTCTAAAGCACCTGTCACAAACGTCCCTCTTGGGATCAGCACCCTTCCTCCTTTCAACCGATGTGCATCATCGATGGCAGACTGAATGGCATTTGTAGATAACTCTTTCCCTTCCGCATCTGCTCCATAATGAACCACATTCAATTCACGATCAGGGAACTGCGGCGCTATTATCTGCTTTAACACTTGATCGATCCCGTTTGCTTTTTTATCTTTCTTCCCTTGCTTTGCTAAACGAGCAATTCCGATTCCAGTTAGTACCGTTCCTGCTGTGATATACATCAAATCCCGTTTTTTAGACACTTTCTCATCCCCCAGTCGCCTTAAAGTGTGACACCTGTTTTGAAAATAGCCAGCTCTCTAAAATTGTTTTTTTCATGATTTAACAGCTTCCCACTCGCCACATCAATAACCGTTGAAATGAATTTTTCTAACACGACATCTTCCGGTACATCTTCAAGCAGTTCTCCGGCATTAAAGTCAATCCAGTGCTTTTTTGTTTCATATAAAGCTGTGTTGGTCGATATCTTCATTGTTGGCACAAACGTACCAAATGGTGTCCCCCTGCCTGTTGTAAAAAGCACCATTTGACAACCGGAAGCAGCAAGAGCAGATGAAGCAACCAAATCATTACCAGGTGCACTTAATAAGTTCAATCCCTTTTGTTTTAGCAGCTCTCCATATTTCAATACATCTTTAATATCAGAAGTACCTGCTTTTTGTGTACAGCCAAGAGACTTATCCTCTAATGTCGAAATTCCACCAGCTTTATTTCCCGGGGAAGGATTTTCATATACCGGCTGTCGATGATCCAAGAAGTATTGTTTAAAGTCATTGATCATTTGCACAATATTGTCGAAAGTCGCTTCTGATGCCGCTCTCTCCATTAAAATCGTTTCAGCACCAAACATTTCGGGCACTTCTGTCAGCACCGTCGTTCCGCCTTGTGCGACAATAAAATCGGATAGTCTGCCTAAAAGCGGATTTGCAGTAATACCGGAAAATCCATCTGATCCTCCGCACTTCAAGCCAATTTTCAGCTCAGATAACGGAATGTCTTCACGATGATCTTCTTTCGCCGCATCATAAATTTCCTTGAGTAAAGCGACTCCCGTCTCAATCTCATCTCCTACTTCTTGACTTCTTAAAAATTTCACTCTCGTACGGTCATATTCACCTAATGTGGACTGAAAATCCTCAATGTCATTGTTTTCACACCCAAGTCCAAGAACAAGTACTCCTCCAGCGTTAGGATGCTTCACCGCATTTTGTAAAATGGTTTTGGTATTTTCATGATCGTCCCCAAGCTGTGAGCATCCATAATTGTGCTTTAATACGAGGGCTGTTTCAAAAGGATGGATATTTCCACCCATTTCAGTGGTGAATATTTGGATCATTTGATCGGCGATGCCATTCACGCATCCAACGGTAGGAACAATCCAAAGCTCATTGCGGATTCCGCTTTCGCCATTTTTTCGTTTATATCCTTTAAATGTAAGATTCGTTTTTTTATAGGGGTTTTCTGATAATGAAGGCTGGTATTCGTATTCTAGCTTGCCAGATAAATTGGTTTTAATATTATGCGTATGCACCCATTCTCCAGCAGAAATGGCAGTCACTGCATGACCAATGGGATAGCCATATTTGATAATATTCTCTCTTTGCTTGATATCAGCCAATGCAAACTTATGACCTTTGCCAACGGTCTCTTTTAAGATAATCGTATGTCCTCGATGCTGCAGCTCTTCCCCTTGTTCCAATCCTTTTAAAGCAATACCGACATTATCTGAAGGATGGATGACAATAAAGTCTTTCATGCCTTCTCCCCCTGATTTTCATATTGATGACGCATCATTTGGTGAACAGCCGCACTCATCCCGTGCTTCTGTATGAGGGTAAGCTGATCAGCTACAGCTTGACTCAATCCATTTACATCCGTTAAATCTCTGCCCCATAATGATTCGCATGAAAGGATCCTCGCTGCAACCGTTTCATTGGAACGGTTTTCCCATGCTTCCTTCATGAGCGTGAGCACAGTTTCATCATCCTTTACCCTTCCTGCATGTGCTCTGTAGAAATAAATGAGACTGCTAAGTGAAAACACAAGTTTCATTGGCAGCTGTTCCTTTTGCTTGACATAATCAAGCAATGACGGAAGATTACGGGCTCGGAATTTGGATACCCCATTCAGTGCAATATCCAGCAATTGATGCTTTACAAATGGATTGCAAAAACGATCCCAAACGGATTGTGTATAAAGAAGAAGCTCATCTTGAGGAAGTTCAAGTCCTGGCAGTACTTCCTCCTCCAGCATACGCCGGATGAACGGACCAACATGCTCATCATCCACAGCCTCTTTTACAGTTTCTATACCGCATGAGTAAGCAATCGGCACCATCGCTGTATGTGCACCATTTAAAATTCGTACCTTGCTCATACGATAAGGCGCAATATCCTCTACAAAAAGAACATTTAACCCTGCTTCTTGAAAGGGGAGCTCCTTTTGTACGAAGGCAGGTGCTTCAATGACAAAAAGATGATAATATTCTGCCGTGACAAGCAATTCGTCAATATACCCTTCTTCCTTTTCTACGATTTCAGCCGCTTCCTTAGAGAATCCAGGGACAATCCGGTCCACAAGCGTATTACAAAACGTGTTGGCCTCTTTTATCCATGTCATAAACGCAGGCGGCAATTCCCACTCAGCTGCCATACTGATCACATATTCCTTTAATCGATCACCATTTTGTTCAACCAATTCACAAGGTAGAATGATCAGACCTTTCCGCTCATCTCCAGCAAAAGCTTTAAACCGGTGATACAAGAACGCTGTCAGCTTTCCTGGAAAACTGGCTTGCGGCCGATCCTCCAAACGGTCCTCCTTTTTGAGCACAAGTCCTGCCTCCGTCGTGTTTGAGAAGACAAAGCGGAGATCCGGGTTTTCTGCTACGTGTAAAAACTCCTCGTAATCCGTATACGTACTAATTCCTCTGCTAATCGATTGGATGATCATACGTTCATTCATTTCTTGCCGGTCATGATATCCCTGAATACATAATGTGTACAAGCCATCTTGTTCATTTAAGGCTGCCACTGATCCTTTTCGAGGAGGGACAACAACAGCTCTTCCTTTAAAATCTGTGCAGTCGTTTAGCTTCTGGATGTGCCAATTGATAAATCCTCGCATAAAATTTCCTTCGCCAATCTGCAAAATCGTTTCCGGATACTCAGGTGCCGGGTATATGGCTTTTGATAATCGTTTCAAATGGATTCCCCTCTCCAAGTAATATGCACACGTGAACATTTTTCTAAAAAGGTGCTGATTACTGCACCTTTTTAACTGAATCTCTGATCATCAGCTCTGTGTGAACATACACTTTTTCCATATGATCTTCTTCTTGCTCTTCACCGTTTATTACTGAAAGGATGGCTTCTGCTCCAAGTGCACACATTTTTTCAATCGGCTTTTTCACCGTTGTCAATGCAGGTGTGGTATAGGATGAAAATGCAATATCATCAAAACCAATAATAGAAATATCATTTGGACACGTTTTGCCTTTTGCAAATAAAGCATTCATTGCACCGATCGCCATGTCATCATTTGAGCAAAAGAGCGCTGTTGGCGGTTCATCAAGGGCCAGCAGCGATTCCATTGATTCATAGCCGCTTTTCATGTGATAATCGCCTTTCATCATATATTCTTTCTTCATAGGTATTTGGTGATCAATTAACGCTTGCAGGAAACCAGCTTTTCTTTCTTGAGTTGATTTAAAGCCTTCTTTCCCTTCAATGATGGCGATTTGTTCATGACCTTGCTGAATGAAATGGTGTGCAGCCTGGTAAGCTCCTTGACTATCATCTGCTAATATATTCATGACTTCATGACTTTCTACACGGCGATTCAGCACAATGATGGGAATGCCCTGTTTCTTCACATGATGGATAAACGCCTCATCGTGCTCGCTTTGACTCATGAGCAAAATGCCATCATAGCGTTGTTTATGAATGGTTGTATAATCGTGAAAGTCATCAATTCCTCTTACAAAGAGATTATAATACTCTGTCATGACGCTATTGACACCTTTTAACGCATCCACAAAGAAGCTTGAAGATGTGCCCTCTGTTAAACTCGTAAAAAACAGACCGATTGTAAATGATTTTTGTGATACAAGGCCTCTCGCATGGACATTCGGTGAATAATTCAGCTGTTTTGCAATCAACAAAATCTTTTGTTTTGTCTTCTCTTTAATAAAAGGACTGTTATTCAAAGCCCTTGATACCGTGGTATGAGAGACGTTTGCCAATTTTGCTATGTCTTTAATTGTGACTGTCATGCTATTCCGCCTTTTATGATTTTTTACCATCTTATCATAAAATCGCTTTCATTTTCTTCATGTCATTTTGTTCGGATGCTGGAGCTGCTTCGTCCGGTCAAATTGGAAATACTGTCTGGCATTTTCATAGCTGATTCCTTTCACGATTCCCCCTAACAGATCAAGATCATATGGAACTTCCCCTTTTTCTACCCAATCTCCGATGATATCGCAAAGCAGTCTTCGAAAATATTCATGCCTTGTATACGACAAAAAGCTTCTTGAATCTGTCAGCATCCCGATGAAACGGCTGATCAGTCCAATACTGGATAGAGCCATCATCTGCTCTGTCATCCCTTGTTTCGTATCATTAAACCACCAAGCTGTGCCGTGCTGAATCTTCCCAGGTGCCGTTCCGTCTTGAAAGCTTCCAGCCAATGTGGAAATCACAACATTATCCCTTGGATTCAAGGAATATAAAATGGTTTTTGGCAGTGCCTGTTCTTGTTCTAAACGATCCAATATTCGGCAAAGCGGCTTGGCAATGTCTTCATCATTCATCGCATCATACCCTGTATCTGGCCCAAGCCGCTCAAACATTTTCGTATTGTTGTTCCTAAGCGCATTGATATGAAGCTGCATCACCCAGCCCCGCTCATAGTAAGCCTGACCAAGCTTAATGAATGTTTGTGTTTTAAATTTAATCTTCTCTTTTTCCGTCAATGCATGACCCGACATTTTTTTATGAAAGATGGCTTCCACTTCTTCTTCCGTCGTTTCTTCAAACGTCATTTCGTTAATGGCATGATCTGAGATCAGGCAGCCCTGTTCATGGAAAAAATCAATTCTTGCACGGAGTGCTGTTAAAAAGTCTTGATAGGATTGGATTGGAGTAGATGAAGCCTCTGCCAGTTCGTGAACATACGCTGTAAATAGGTGATTCGTTATATCAAGTGCCTTATCAGGCCGAAATCCGGGCAGCACTTGCACAGTGAATCCTTCTTCCCGCAGTTTTTGATGATGGCAAAGCGAATCGACTGGATCATCTGTCGTCACAACTGTTTCAACGTTCGATTTCACAATGAAGTCTCTTGCACCAAAACCCTCTCCTTGCAGCTTTTCATTTACTTTTTGCCAGATGATGTGTGCGGTTTTTTCGTTTAAAAGTTCCTCAACTCCAAAATATCGTCTCAGTTCTAAATGAGTCCAGTGATAGAGCGGGTTTCCAAGGGTCATGGGAACAGTCTTCGCCCACGCCAGAAATTTCTCATAGTCTGAGGCATCCCCTGTGACGTGTGATTCTGGTATGCCGTTTGCTCTCATGGCACGCCATTTGTAATGATCTCCGTAAAGCCATGCTTCGGTGATATTATGGAAGGTTTTATTTTCATAGATTTCTTTGGGGCTTAAATGACAATGGTAATCTATAATTGGAAGGTCCTTAGCAAACTCATGGTATAGCTTTTCCGCCGTTTGACTGTTGAGTAAAAACTGATCATCTAAAAAGGCTTTCATCAAACTCCCCCATCTCTCTTATAAATAAAAATGATTTGTTCACGTTAACAATTTCATTGTAATCGTTTACAAAATTGATTTCAATCCTAAAACAGGAAAAAACGATCTCCTTTAGAAAAGAAAATCGTTTTTTGGCTATTTTACAGGTGATGATTTTTTTAGGATAATCGCAATAGTTGTTCCAGAGCCTAGTTCACTTTCAACTTGAATATCACCGTCATGCAGCAAGACGAGCTCTTTTGCTATCGCAAGCCCGAGACCAGTTCCGTTCGTTGGATCATTTGTATTTGTCCCTCTGTAGTAGCGGTTAAATAGGTGATCCACCGTTTCCTGTGCCATTCCGCGGCCATTGTCTTTCATTTCGATCCGAACTTCTTCATCTGTTTCAGATAAAACAGCTGTAATATGAGTGCCTTTTTCGTTATGCTTCACTGCATTCGCCAGCAGGTTCTCAATCACTCGTCTGAACCAGGCTTTATCGATCTCAAATATGACACCATCTGTTTGATCTTCAAAGGAGCATGGATAATCCTCAGATGAGGAGCTTCTTGAGAACTCATCCATAATGGAAGCTAAAAATTCACTGAGTTCAACCGGTTTCCGATTAATAGGCAGGGCACCATTCTTCAATCGGTACGTGAGGTTTAAATCCTCAATCAGTGTCGACATGTATTCTGATTTCTCACGAATCACCTGTCCCATTTCCATGACTTCTTCTTTGGACCATTGATATTGATCGGATTCAAGCATGAGTCCATAGCCGTAAATCGTACTTAGAGGCGTTTTCAAATCATGAGACAATCCTGCAATCCATTCTTCCCTTGTGGTTTGAATTTTTCTTCGGTTTGCTTCATTCTCTTTTAATGTAAGCGTGAGCTGATCCATTGTTTTTAGGATATCCTCAAATAATCGGTATTCCCGCTTAATACGGCCTTTTTTATTTTTACTGAATGGAATTCCCTTTCTATTTGTTGGTTCCTGCAATTTATTTTTTGATAAGAAAATCAGCCAGCGAATAATGTGATAAATTGGCAGCCCATAGCGGTACGAATACCATAATGTCATGATAATAATAATGGTGAGTGCAAGACCTGCATTTAAGATAGTTGTATATTGATTTAAAGCGTCTGTCTCTTTATCGTAAAGTTCGTCTGGGCTGTATACTTTATTTGGTACAGAAACAATAATATACAGGTTTTTATTCACTTTCATATAAGACAGATCACTTCTAAACTCCCAAGGTTTCGATTGATACTTGAGCAGTTCAACATCTGTTACGTTATGTTTCAAATCGGTGTTGGCTCGAATGCCTTTTAAATATTTTCCTTCGTCATTGAACAAATGCACCGATCCATTCATTCTCTTCAAGAATTCTTTTGTTTCAACCGAATATTGAGATAGTGCAGCCAAATTCTTCTCGTGCTGCTTCAGATAATTGGCTACTTTTGTGCTGTTCGTTTTGAACCCATATAACACGATAAAGCTTTTTTGATCAATCTCAATTGGCCAGAAGTACATCTTATAATCTTTAAATTGTCTCTTTTCAAAAATCTTGATCATTTCATCCTTTTGATAGGTTGTTGGAATGGTTTTAGGGCGATGATAACTATAAACGTTTTTCTTTTTCGAATCGATTACTTGTAGCCAGCCGTCTCGTTTTTTCACTGCTTGCTTGAGCTGATCGTCGGCTTCCATTTTTCCATCCTCGTTAAAATAAAGCCAGCTCATGAGTGTATCTCCATCAGCTTTTGTTAAACCGGTTTCAGCCATGTTCTCATAGTATTTTTTATAATATAAGTTATCAGAGAACGTATTCCCAATCATCAAAATGGCAATGACAATAAACATTTGTCCGACAAAGTGAAAGAAAAGTTTTGCTCGTAAATTCATAAACTATTGAAGAACCTTTGCAGGGTGTGGTATAAATTTATATCCCATACCACGGATCGTCACAATATATTCGGGCTGACTCGGATCTAACTCGATCTTTTCTCTCAACTTTCGAATATGAACCATGACAGTGTTGTTATCACCATATGATGGGACGCCCCATACTTTCTCATAAATTTGATCTTTTGAAAGAACCACATTCGGATGATCACAAAAGTACTTCAGCAAAGAAAGAAGCTGAGCAGAGCATGCCGTCACCTCTCCTCTTACTTTCAATTCGGCTGCATGAGGATGATAGGAGAAATGGGCATATTGATATTGGCTTTGAGTGTCTTCTTGTTCCTCCTGTAAGGAGATATATGTTCGGTTTAGATGAGCCTTAATTCTAGCCACTAGCTCAAGCGGATTAAATGGCTTCGTGATATAATCGTCTGCCCCCTGCGCAAAGCCCGTCAGTTTATCGACATCAGACGTTCTTGCAGTTAAATAAAAAATAGGCGCTTTCGTTACTTTTCTGATTTCAGGCAGAACGTCAAAGCCAGATTTACCGGGCATCATCACATCTAGAAGTAAGAGGTGGATGTCCTCGTTTTTGACAACATCTAATGCTTCATCTGCATGGTAGGCTTTATAAATATGCTTGAATCCTTCTTTTTTTAATACGCGTTCAACCATTTTCACAATTGCTTCTTCGTCATCTGCAATCAATATTTTTGCTGTTTCCACGCATCTCTTTCCTTTCTAGCTATGATCTCTAACCGTATATTACCATTGTCTAAAGTAAAAAAGTACCTCTTTTCTGCATAAAAGCGAAAAAAATCAACTGGAGAAAATAGTAGCACTAGGAAGTTTCAAACACGCAAAAAAACCCGGCATCTGCACCGAGTTCCTTTACATCTATTATCCATTTACAGCTTCTAGCTTTCGTTCATGATTCATTAAATCATATGTTAAACAAATCGGCTTATTCGTTCTAGGATCAAGCACAATTTCTGCATCAATATGGAATACCTGACTGAGTACCTCTTTGGTCATGACCTCATGAGGCGTACCGTCTTTTATGACTTTCCCTTGATTGAGGGCAATCATGTAATGTGAAAAACGCGCCGCATGATTCAAATCATGGATGACCATCAACACAGTTCGCCCCTGCTCTCTATTTAAGCGTTCTAACAGTTGAAGAATCTCGAGCTGATGTGCAAGATCCAAATACGTCGTAGGTTCATCCAATAGGAGCAGCTCTGTTTCCTGGGCAAGTGCCATCGCAATCCATACTCGCTGGCGCTGTCCGCCGGAAAGTGCTTCAATTGGTCGATCATGAAAAGCGATCATTCCCGTTTCCTCAAGTGCCCATCTGATGATTCGTTTATCTTCATTTGATAAGCGACCAAACCCATTTTGATGTGGGAAACGTCCATATGACACAAGCTCATACACTGTCAGTCCACTAGGTGCTTCGGGTGTTTGCGGTAAGATCGCCATTTGTTTTGAAATTTCTTTTGTCGGCGTCTCATGGATAGCCTGGCCATTTAAATAAACAGCTCCTCGATTGGCCTTCATAATACGAGACATCGTTTTTAAAATGGTTGATTTCCCGCAGCCATTCGGTCCAATCAGTGTTGTCACCTTGCCTTTTGGGATACTGACATTCAAATCTTCTACAATCAAACGGTCTTGATAACCGATACAAAGCTTTTCTGTTTCGAGCGATTTCATATGTTGTCTCTCCTTCCTCATTAGTTCGATTTCATCAATAAGTAAATGAAGTAAGGTGCGCCTAAAGCAGAAACGACAAGGCCAACTGGCACTTCTGATGGTGCAAGTATGACGCGGCCAAGTGTATCCGCCAATAATAATAACAGCGCCCCAATTAACGCGGAGGCCGGTATCATTCCTTGATGCTTTGGCCCAACAAGCTTTCTCGCCAAGTGCGGTGCGGCTAACCCTAGGAAAGAAATACTCCCTGCAACAGCAACACTCGCACCAGCTAATGCAACGGCAATCAGCATGAACAAGCTTCTTTCTTTATGAACTGAAATACCCAATCCATAGGACAGCTGATCACCCAAATTCATGATATTTAAATAGCGTGATCTGACAATCGCGAATATAAGGAAAATCACCATCCATGGTAGAACAGACAGGACATACGTCCAGCTTGAGCCATAAATACTTCCAGATAACCACACGATGGCTTGGTTAAAATCATTTGGGCTCATTTTCAATTGAATGACCACAATCGCTGCTGAAAACGCAGCATTCACACCAATACCAGTTAAAATCAATCGAACAGGTGTGATGCCTTTTTTCCACGCTAACACATAGATGAGAAATGCAGCAAAGGCTGCACCTACGAACGCGAAAAGCGGCAGTACAAAAATCGTGAAATCACCTAAATTCGTCATCGTGCCTTGAAATGCAAAGATAAATAGCACAACGGCAAAGCCAGCGCCGGCATTGACGCCGAGAATACCTGGGTCAGCTAAACCATTTTGAGAAACGCCTTGCCAAATCGCGCCTGATACAGCGATAGAAGCACCGACAAGTAAAGCGATGACCATTCTTGGAAGTCGGAATTCGAATAATACGAGCTCATCCATCTCACTTCCGAATCCAAAAAGTGTTTTCAATGTATCCATCGGAGAGATACGAATTTCTCCGGTATTTAAACTAATAAGGAACACAGCTACGATCGCGAAAAAGATCATGAGCATCGTTCGTTGATATTTCTTTTTCTTTGCTTGCTGCACCATTTCCATTTAGATTCCGCTCCTTTCACGTCTAGCTAAATATAAGAAGAAAGGAACGCCTATAATCGCCGTGATGGCACCGACTGGCGTTTCAAACGGAGCGTTGACCAGCCTCGCAGCAATGTCTGCATAAATTAACAAAGTGGCACCTAAAATAGCGGAGCATGGGATAATCCAGCGGTAGTCCACTCCAACCAAGAATCGAGTGACATGAGGGATCACAAGCCCGATAAAACCAATAGAGCCCGCTACCGACACGGCAGCACCCGTTAAAAGAATAACAACCAATACGCCAAGCACCTTGACCGTTTTCGTATACTGTCCAAGTCCTTTCGCCAATTCTTCACCTAAGCTCAGAACCGTGATCGAACGGGCAAGGATCATTGCAATGATTAGTCCTGCAATGGCAACTGGAATGATGATATGAATGTTGCTCCAATTCACACCTGCCACTCCGCCAGCATACCAAAAGCTCATATCTTGAGCGACGTCAAAACGAATGGCAATGGCTGAAGAAATTGAGCTCAAAAGTGCTCCAACCGCTGTACCAGCTAGTGCGAGTTTAACCGGAGTCAGTCCCCCTTTTGACATAGTACCGACACCAAATACAATAGAGGCACCGAGTGCGGCTCCAACAAATGACCAAAGAATTAATGTGAAAGAAGATTGGCCAGGGAAAAATGCTAATGCAATGGCAATCGCAAATGCGGAGCCATTTGTCACACCCATAATCTCCGGTGACGCCAGCGCATTTCTTGTCATTCCTTGCATAATGGCACCTGATACGGCTAAAAAGGCACCGACGAGCGCGGCTCCAACTGTGCGCGGCAGCCTCAATTCCCGAATGATTTGATGTGAAGTTTCTTGTGGATCAAAATGAAAAACGGCTTCCCATACAGTCTGTAGATGAATGTTTGCCGCTCCTAATGATACCGATAAAAAAAGACCAAATGATAAAGCGATGATTCCTATGATGATAACAGCTGCTGTTCCAAAAGGCTTCGTGACAATATCGATCGTATCATCGCTGGCTGGCAGCTGTTTATTCGATTGTGAGCCCAAAACCAGTCTCTTCCTTTCCGTTCATGTTTATTCTTTATTAGTGATAATGATTATCAATCTCGAAGTCTAGTATATCACTTTCTTTTCTTTTTGAAATCATTGTTCTGATAAATTTCTTTATTTTCATCAAAAAACTGTGAGAATTTCATCATTTTTCTTTAGGCCTAAATTAGCCAATGCATTTTTGTTCCTATCATGTTACGATAAAAAATGAAATTGAGAATCATTATCAAGGAAAAATGAATAGGAGAGAACTTTTGTGAAAAAACGAACTGGATTTCTTTTGATTTCTTTATCGATTCTTATGATCTTTACAGCCGCTTGCGGCAGCACTTCAAATAAACAATCTGCAGCGAAAAAGAATGACATGATGACATATCAGGATGCAAAAGGTGAAGTGAAGCTTCCGAAAAATCCGAAACGAATAGTGCTTCTTGCAGAAAGCTATTACGGGGACCTCGTCACACTCGGCAAAACTCCGGTTGCTACAACATCACCCATCTTTAAAAACCCTTTTTATAAAGGGAAAACAGATGGAGTGGAAAATCTCGGAAGGACCCCATCGGTCGAAAAAGTAGCCGCTTCGAAGCCAGATATGATTATTGCTTGGGGGGAAGATGAGAAGTTTGATCAATACAAAAAAATCGCCCCAACTGTAGCGGTAAAATACAATCAATATTCTTTCAAAGACCAGCTAAAAGAATTCGGTAAAATGACAGGTACACCAAAAAAAGCAACAGAATGGATCACAAAATGGGATACCAAAATTGCTGAGGTGAAACCAAAGGTAACCAAAGCTGTTGGCAGCAAAACGGTCTCGATTGTATCGCCATTTGATAAAGGCATTTATATCTTCGGAAACACCTTTGCCCGCGGAGGCGAAATCATTTATGACGAGCTGAAATTAAAAGCACCGAAGGCTGTCAAAAAAGAAGCGATCGACAGCGGTGTTGGCTATGCGAATATTTCTCTTGAGAAGCTGCCAGAATTCGCAGGCGACTATATTTTCACAGGTCCATGGAGCGGCTCAAAAAGTAAAGGTGACCAAGTGTATCAAAGCAGCATTTGGACATCACTTCCTGCCGTCAAAAATAAACATGTATTCGAAATAGATCCAGTCGGTTTCTTCTTTAATGACCCAGTGTCACTAGAGGGTCAGCTAGAGTTTATTGTGGACCGATTGACATCTGCATCATAAAAAAACGTTTCTCCAGAAATGGAGAAACGTCTCAGCATGTAGACAAACCCTCGCATTCTTTGTCAGTTCTGCGCTCCGGTGCTCACGAATGTCAAATTCGCTCTGCTCCGGTACTCGCCCTTCCTAGAATGCAAAGGTTTTCTATCACGCTGAAAGGAAGACAAAGGGCTAAAATAAAGATCATTTTAGCCCTTTGTCAACAATCTGAAACGTTTCTCCAGAAATGGAGAAACGTCTTTCTTATACCGTTCCTTTGGCAAATCCTTTTGACATGAATGGATAAAGCAAAATACCTACTAAGAATAGACCGATTCCAAGACCAAAAGTTTTCAAGTCGGCTGTTCCTGAAATAATGACCCAAGCTGAATACCCCATCGCAACAAGTGCAATGATGCCATCTCTCGTTCGATTTCCTTTTTGAAGTTCATACGTGTCACCTTGCATAATGACCTTAAAGCTGTAGATGGAAGACACAATATACGGAATAAGATACGCAAGTGTCGCTGATGTAGTTAAAAAGGTAAAAGCTTCATTAATCGTACGTGACATCACAGAGAAGATAAACAGCTGTGACATAATATTTGTAACAGTCAAAGCGAAAGCAGGGCTTCCTTTTTTGTTTGTTTTTGCAAATACTGCTGGAAAATCACCAGCCTTTGCTGCTTGATACGGTACTTCTGAACCAAGTAAAATCCACCCAAGCATCGAACCAAACAAGCAAATAATCGCCAGCAGAGCCATGACAATTCCGCCAGCTGGCCCAATTATAAGCTGAAGCACGTCTACGAATGGTTTGTCAGAGCCTTGCAATTGATCGTGCGGCAGAACGCCCATCGTAATCAATGTGATAATCATGTAGATCGATAGTGCGATTAAAAGACCTGTAATGGTCGCACGTTTCACATCACGCTGTGAGGATGCTCTTCCTGATAAAATGACAGCTGATTCAATTCCAATAAATGCCCATAGTGTGGAAATGGCCGCATGATGAATTTGACCTCCAAGGCCAAGCACTCCTTCGCTGCCTGTTTCAACCGGGAAGTAGTAATGTTCAAATAATGCCGTTTGAAATGCAAATAATCCCGCAACAATAAAAAGGACAAATCCAAGCACCTTTGAAAAGGTCGTAATAAAATTCAATTTACTAGCAGCACTTAAGCTTGTAATTAAAATGGTATGTGTTCCCCATAGAAGAAGGGTACATACGATAAACGTCATGAGCTGACCAAGCGTGACCGATTCTTTTCCAAAGGTAAAAACTTCAGTCTTCACGGTGAGAATCGGGAAAAAAGTCGTTAAATAACCAGCAAGACTTGTAATAATTGCGACATTACTAATCCAGCTTGCCACCCAATATCCCCAAACCATTGTAAATCCAGCCGCTTTCCCTTTTTTTGGATCTTTAAAAAGCGCCCTTGCATAACTTTGTGGTCCAGCCGTCAGCTGCGGCTTATGAATGGACAAATGCCCAAATACAAGCGCAATCATCAGCACACCGCCGCCTGTGACAAGCCATGCCATCGTCACACCTAAAGGACTTGCGTGCTGGGCAAGCGTACTTGGCAGCATAAAGATGCCTGAACCTACCATATTTCCGACGACAAAAGCCGTCAATAACCAAAAACCCCATTTTTTTGTCTGTTCCATTTCCGTACCTCCGTTTTATTCACTTTGGACCAGACCCGGCAGTATCTTCATTGATATATTTGTGAAGCAATGACTTGCATTCTTTATGTTCATAATGGATTACTTTTTAACAGCATACCCTTATTTTTGTGACTCAGAACATAAAAAAAAGCCTGAACAAAAGTCCATGCTTTTCAAAACATACACCTTGATCTCCGGATAGCCCTCCACGCTTCAAAGACGTGGCAGTCCTGCATTTATTCAATGCAGACCCAGCATAAAGAAAGTTGGAGCTCTCTCTACACTTCGGCGCTGATGCCTTTTTTCTCATGATCTACGATTCCATCTCTCCTATGAGTGACTCATCATCCGCGCAACCTCTACCTCACTGAGACATAGCGTGAGGATTTCTATTCATTTTTACTACACGAAGGTTATCAAACATTCTCACATCTGTCAAAGGGAAAAACATAGAAAAAAGGCAGAGAACTGTTTCTCTGCCCTATACCTTGCTTATTGATCGTTGTTTTTCTTCTTTTGTACAGCTTCCTGAAGCGGATCGCCTGCTAGCTCTTTACTTGCTTCCTCTAACAGCTGATCTACCTGCTGATGGTTTTTCTCACTTTTCGCCTTTTTATCCTTTTGGAAAAATGACATCGCTGTTTCCTCCCTTTTCATAAAATGCGGTTGCCTGTTTAATTTGTGCTACAGCGCTCAGCATTATACAAGGGAAGAGGCTCAATCATCATGAAAGGTCTGCCTCATTTTTTGCAAGTACGTCAGAAAGGTTTTTAAATCATCCTTTGTGAAGTCTGACATCATATGCTGAATCACCTTTCCGAAAAGACGAGTATGCTTTTCATAAATGGCCATCCCTTTTTCCGTGACTTCTAAACGGACAAGTGACGAATCGTCCTTGTCCCGTTCTCTTTGAATATAACCCTGCTCACATAATTTATTGAGTGCAATAGAGGCTGCACCAGGGTTTAAAGAGAGTCTTTGCTTCAGCTCTTCGGCATGTGATACTTTGCCTTGTATCAAAATAGAAAGAGCATATATCTGTGGGGGCGTGATGTCTTTCTCTAACTCAAGTAACTTGCGGTTTAATTTACGGCTGACTTCATAATGTACAAGAACAATTTCTTTTAAAATGTCTGCATTACCCATCCGAATCGCATCCTTATCGTTAGTATCAACATGACTTCCCCCTTATTATAGAATGTTTTTCCATTCAGCCAACCCTTTTGGCCTCTTTTTCTTTAGAAATAAGCCTTGCTGAATGAATCCACCCTTGATATAGTGAGTACTTGAACTAAAGATAGAACAGGAGTACGCATCATGACAGGAAAAACACACATCATGGGCGGAATTGCCGCCTCCACAGCCGTTGCCTACTATTATGGATTCGACCCAGTGACGATGGCTGCTGCTGGATCAGCAGGTGCTCTGATCCCTGATCTTTGCCATACAAAAAGTAAAATCGGCAGAAAATTCCCGCTGCTCTCGACACTGATCAGCAGTGTGTTCGGTCATCGCACATTTACACACAGTTTATTATTTTTGCTGATCATTTATTTTCTAGCAACAACATACATTCCAAATGACAGCCTAAGTATCGGTTTACTAGTCGGGATGGCAAGCCATCTCATTCTGGATGCAGGAACAGTGAATGGGATTAAATTTTTATTTCCGGCTTCCATTAAAGTGCGTCTCCCCTTCTATGTCAAAACAGGCAGCACAGGAGAACAAGTCGTACTAGCTGCTCTCACCGTCGTTACCTGCTATTACATCGCTGTCCTCTGCGGCATCTCCATCCCATTCTAATGAATCAGAAAGAGTTTTCCGAAAAACACAGGATATGAATTGATCATTCCTCATTTTTTTAGTAGGTTTAAGATAAGTGTTTTTGCCTTGCAGCTGAATACAGAATGGTGAGGAGCTACATAAATGAAAGCGTTTCTCAAAAATCACTGGTTTTTAGTGTACTCCATCCTCTTCATGTGGATGAAAACATACATCATTTATCAATTCGGATTTCACATACGAACGGCCAATCTGTTTCATGAATGGCTGCTTTTGATCAATCCACTTAGCTTTTTGCTTCCTTTGTTTGGGATTGCTCTTTTTTTAAATGAAACGAAGCAAAAGGTATTTTTATTAACCGCAAATTTGATTTTGACAGCGATTCTCATATCGAATACGATCTTTTATGGATTTTATATTGATTTCATTACAATCCCTGTCTTATTCCAAGCGAAAAACATGGGAGATATGGGCAGCAGTATGACAGAATTATTTCACCCGCTGTTTTTACTGATGCTCATTGATTTCGTGGTGCTGGCGTGGCTTTTAAAGCGCAAACCTTTACCGCCAAAAGCCTCCTTTAAAACAATCAAAACATATTATGCGGTGTGCTGTAGCTTTCTATTGTTTCATGTCAGTTCAGCCATGATGGATCACCCTCGCTTTCTGACAAGCTCTTATGATCGAGAAGTGATTGTACGAAACCTTGGGCTGTTCCAGTTCCACCTGTATGACGGCGCTGCCCAAACAGCGCGTATTGGACAAAAAGCCTTTGCAGATGAAGATACACTTTCAACCGTAGCAAACTACACAAAGGCTGATTACAGTGCACCAAACGAAGAGTACTTTGGACTTGCTAAAGGTAAGAACGTTGTGTTCATTTCACTCGAATCAACACAGCAATTTGTCGTTGATCAAAAGGTGAATGGACAATACATCACCCCCTTTTTAAATCAACTCGCTAAAAAGAGTTTTTATTTTGATGAATTTTATCAGCAGACTGAGCAAGGAAAGACATCGGATTCAGAGTTTATTGTCGCAAATTCCCTCTACCCATCTAGCAGCGGCGCTGTCTTTTTCACAGCGAGTGACAACGAATACGACACGTTATACAAGCAGTTGAAAAAAGAGAACTATCAATCCGTCCAATTTCATGCGAATAATAAAACGTTTTGGAATCGTGATGTGATGTATGAGTCGTTTGGGATTGACCGCTTTTATGATGTCGATTCGTATCAGGTCAATGAACAGAATTCAACTGGCTGGGGCTTAAAGGATATTGACTTCTTTGACCAATCCATTGATTATTTAAAAAAGTTGAAGGCGCCTTATTACAGCACGTTTATTACCTTGACCAATCACTTTCCATTTGAAATCGATCCAAAGGATCAATTGATTGATGAATATGATTCGTCCAGCGCCATTTTAAACCGCTATGTGACGACCGTCCGCTATCAGGATGAAGCCATTAAGACATTTTTTGACCGCATGAAAGAAGAAGGACTGTATGAAAATACAATGTTTGTCCTCATGGGGGATCACTATGGTATCTCCGAGGCACATCATCAGGCAATGGCAGAGCTGCTCAAAAAAGATGAAATCACACCGTTTGATGCTGTGAAATTGCAGCGGGTGCCCTTTTTAATTTACATTCCGGGGGTCACAGATCAAGCACCGCAGACAATTTCTGAAACAGCTGGGCAAATCGACGTGAAACCGACACTCCTGCACTTACTCGGTATTGAAACGAAGGATGCCATTCAATTTGGCAATGACTTATTTTCAAACGAACGGACGCCTTTTGCTGTTTTGAGAAACGGGAACTTTATTACAGATGATTATCTCTATACAAAGAACACCTGCTATGATCAAAAAACAAAAGAACCTGTTGAACAGGATGAGGTGTGTCAGCCTTATATCGAAAAAGCCAATAAAGAACTTTCCTTATCAGACAAAGTGATCAATGGGAATTTGCTGCGTTTTTATCAGCATTAAAAAGTCGCCATCTGGCGGCTTTTTCTTTTCTCTTTTTACTGAAAGCCTATGAATGGTCAAATAAGTTTGCTTATAATATAGGATACATATGATATTGAATAATAAGAGGTGTGAACATGAAGTATGCGTTCTTCCCCATCATCGCCATCTGCTTGCTCCTGAGCG
Organism: Bacillus sp. G1(2015b); assembly: GCF_001482475.1. Classification (NCBI taxonomy): domain Bacteria; kingdom Bacillati; phylum Bacillota; class Bacilli; order Caryophanales; family Bacillaceae; genus Bacillus; species Bacillus sp. G1(2015b). The sequence continues at coordinate 241,124 of NZ_LKIC01000012.1, forward strand.
GGTGTCAAACAGAGATGGAGTCATCGGATACAAGCAAAAAAACAGAGCTTGTCATTTCAGCAGCGGCAAGTCTTCAGGATGCACTAAAGGAAATTGAATCCGCCTTTAATGATGAGCACCCGAATGTGACATTAACAAATAATTTCGGGTCATCCGGCGCATTGAAGCAGCAAATCGCACAAGGGGCAAAAGCAGATCTCTTTTTCTCAGCAGCTGAAGCGCCCTTTGATGAGCTTGTGCAATCTGGAGATATCGATCAACATTTTATCAAGGATGCCATCCGAAATGAGCTTGTACTCATTGTGCCAAATGATCATTCTTCCTCTATTAAAAGCTTTCAAGACGCCCAGGACATAAAAGGGAAGATTGCTCTTGGCACACCAGAATCCGTTCCTGCTGGTACATACGGCAAAGAGATTTTCACAAAGCTGAACATCTGGGATCAAGTGAAAAAGAACGCTGTATACGGCAAGGATGTGCGGCAAGTTTTAAGCTACGTAGAAACAGGAAATGTGGAGGCTGGTGTTGTGTATAAGACAGACGCCCTCGTTTCCAAAAAAGTAAAAATTGCGGCTGAAGCCAATCAGGACATGCACTCCCCAATCATTTACCCAGTAGGAATCGTTAAAGGGACAGAACATGTAGAGGAAGCCAAGTCCTTTTTTCAATTTCTTCAATCAGAAGCAGCCAAATCAATTTTTAAAAAGTACGGCTTTCAAGTGAATTAATGCCTATGATGACTGAAGAATTCCTATCTCCCATTTGGCTGTCCGTGCAGGTTGCCGTTGTAAGCGGGCTGCTGGCAACTGTTTTTGGTACATTGATTGGCTATTGGATGGCGCGAACATCATTTAAGGGAAAAATGATCGTAGAAACGCTCTTGATGATGCCGCTTGTCCTTCCGCCAACGGTTGTAGGTTTTTTATTGCTCGTCATATTCGGAAGGCATAGCATGATCGGGGGCGCGATTGAATGGATCTTTCACCAGCCGGTCATTTTCACTTGGTGGGCGGCAGTTATTGCATCAACAGTTGTGGCATTCCCGCTTATGTATCAATCTGCAAAGGCTGGATTTTCTACGATTGAGTCAGACATTGAAGGGGCTGCAAAAGTAGATGGTGCTCATTCATTCCAAGTCTTCGCCTATATTACAGTACCACTTGCCCTGCCTTCCCTCTTATCAGGCAGCATCCTCAGCTTTGCAAGAGCCCTTGGAGAATTTGGGGCGACCTTAATGTTTGCCGGCAACATCCCAGGAAAAACGCAAACACTCCCAACCGCTATCTATGTGGCGATTGATTCCGGACGAATGGAGCTTGCTTGGGCTTGGACGATTTGTATTGTGATTCTATCTTTTATCATGCTGTTGGCTGTACGCCGAAGCAGTACGTAAAAAATCCCTCTATGTGAGAATAGGGGGATTTATACTACATATTTACTTTGCCGTTTTGCTATAGTATAAGTCAGCAAGGACGACAAACAGATAAGCAATGAAATGCAGATCAGAATTGTGGTTATATTCATGGAAATAGGCATAAATAATTGATAGTTCCCTTTAAAAGAAAACAGGTGCAAAGCTAAGTTGGCAATCATATTTTTTAAATCAAATGCACCTAAGTTAGGGATCAATAAAAAATAGACCATATAGATAACCAAAGATAAAATAAAACTTCGACATATACTACCTAAATAAAAAACAAGTGTACTAAATAACCAGCTTGTACATACAACAAACATTAATTGAAGCAGTATAGAATGTTCGGTACTATCTTTATATGTAAACAATTGAACAGATATATCTTTTGATATGACATAATAAAAGATATGACTAGCCATGTATGAAATAAGAGAAAGAATAGGAATTAAACATAGAATGATTACATAAAGAGACAGTTGCTTTGAAAACATAATATCGTTCCACCGATATTGAACCGCTTTAATTTTCATCGTTTTATATTTCACATCATATGTCGCTAAATAGATCGCATATAAACCAAATACAAGTGGATAAAAGATAAAACCCATCCATTCTAAATTAGTTGAAATGGCTTGAGTTGGCTCCATCAAATGAAGTGATTGAATAAACTTCTCGTAATCATATTTTAAGACATTTTCTACGACTTCTCCTTCAGCACCTGATAATTCTCCTTCTTCTATGTTAACTGGCATCGTCAAAGCCTTTTTTATATCAATACCTAGCTCCTTATATTCACTTTCTGTTTTTACATATTGGGCATAGTTTGATTTTGTCGTTTCATATTGAGAATATACATTCCATAACGAAATCAGCATCAATGGAATAAACAAGATAAGAAATGTTTTAGCATAATATTGATATAAAAACTCTTTTTTCACTAACTTAAAGATATGCTTGATAAATGTCACCCAAATCCTCTCCTTTTTCCTGAAAGTCATGGATTTGAATCATTGATTTGTCTTTTAAAATAAACAATTCATCAACAATTGATGAATAAAATTCAAACTGATGACCTGTAGCTATAATGGTCATGTCTTTAGACCACTTCTTAATCATTGCTTTTAATTCCATCATTGTTCCATAATCTAAACCATTTGATATCTCATCTAAGAACAAATAAGTTGGTTTTGTTAATGCAATCAATATGAAACTCAATTTCTTTTTTTGGCCATAAGAGTAATGTTTGACCTTCTTCTTGAGGATCTCATGTGGTAGATATTCCTTTGCCAGTGTATCACATCTTTTTTGGTCAAAAGGGCTATTTAACAATAATCGTATATTTTGATAACCGTTTAGATTCAAATAGAGTGGTGAATCATCGTACATTACCTGAATTTCATTCCTTACTTGATCAATTGGCTGATGATTATACAAGATCTCCCCTTCATACTGTTCTAACTGAAGTAAACATTTCATAAAAGTTGTTTTGCCAGATCCATTTTTCCCCATGATGAAATTTATTTTTTGATGTTGTATTTGAATATGTAAATCTTCAAATACAGGCTGCTGTCGATATGTTTTTGTCAATCCTTTTACTTGGATCATTTTCCAAAAACTCCTCTTACTATTTTTTGAGATTATTTATAATATTTAAACAGCGCTACTATGATTTGTAAATAGATCTTAAGTAGCGCCTTTTCTATTAATCTATACTATTAATCCCAACCATGTTTTCCTTTTCCATTAACCCAAACTCGATCTGTAAAAGAGTTACTCACAAAGGTAACATCTCCCCACGGAGTAGGTGTTCCAAATTTAAGGGTTGTTTTATGTGCCCATTTATGAAGATTGGCTCCCTTATAGTATCTTTTAGAACCATTTTTCACCACTTTGTTAGGGAAGACGTAACCCGCATCTTGAGAACCAGAACTCGATTTAACTTTACCCGAAGAATTTTTCCAATCAACATATGATTTTGACCACGCCATAAAGCTCCCTCTAGATGTGGTTAACCTTTTCGCATACACTTTCGAAGCACTTGTAGACATCTCACCTTTATTCGTTTCCTTTATTGTTTGTACATACATGGTACTACTAGAATAATCTTCTTGAATTACTTTTTGCTCATTACTCAAATCAACATTTGTTGCTCCGGCAAATGTCGTAGGTAGGATCGTAGCACCCAAAGTTAACGACAAGCCTAGTATGACTTTTTTCATATAATAAACATCCTTTTATTTACAATTAGTAATTTACCATAAAATTCATTATAGTTCCATAAATTTCATGATATTTAAGCTAGATTTAAGGAATTCTTCTCGTTTTTCAAGATAACTTAGTAGCATAGAATGTCTTCAATGTCTTTTATTCATAGAAAAAACACCTATTCATTAGTCATGGAAGTGTATCACTTCTACGCCTATCGAAAGGTGTTCTATAATTATTCAATTTCTTTATTATTCAAACCCAACCGTCATCGTCTCTGGATTCGAGCCGACACGTTCGTTATTGTTTAATGCATCGATTTTTTCCATGTCTTCTTTAGAAAGCTCGAAGTCAAAGATGTCTGCATTTTGTTTAATACGTTCTTCATTGATTGATTTAGGAATTGTCACGACACCGCTTTGCAGATCCCAGCGCAAGATGACTTGAGCAACAGATTTGTTGTAGCGTGCAGCAATGTCTTTCAAAACATCATGATCTAATAGCTTCCCTTGCATCAGCGGAGACCATGCCTCAATTTGAATGCCTTTTTCCTTTGCATATTGACGCAGTTCAACAAGTGTCAGTTTCGGATGAAACTCCACTTGGTTCACAGCTGGAACAACCTCAGCATCTTTTAACAGCTCTTCTAAATGCTGAATATAGAAGTTGCTGACTCCAATGGCTCTGACTTTCCCGTCTTTATAAAGCTTCTCAAGTGCGCGCCATGTGTCTTTAAATGTATCTGCATTTGGTCCAGGCCAATGAATCAAATAGAGGTCTAAGTAATCAAGACCTAATCGGTTTAAGCTTGCGTCAAACGCCTCAAGCGCTTTATCATAGCCTTGATCTGTGTTCCATACTTTAGACGTAATGAATAAGTCTTCTCGTTTCACGCCAGATTCTTTAATCGCTTTTCCTACGCCTGTCTCATTTTTATAAACAGCTGCCGTATCAATGCTGCGATATCCGTTCCGTATGGCTGCTTTTACGGCATCTACCACTTGATTGCCGTCCTCCACTTTGAATACACCTAAACCAAACCAAGGCATTTCTACTCCGTTATTCAGTGTTACGGTATCATTCAAGCTTTTGACCATTTTAACAACCACCTTTTTTATAGATTCCATCTCTTTCATTATCTCATGTTGTGCTTCAAAACTCTATTATCAGGCGTTTCTCTTCGCTTCAATGGCTAAGAGCAGCGCACCAGTCATGCCAGCCTTGTCCTCAAGTTTAGGGGAGACAATGTATGTATCAAGCGGCGGCAGGTCCACATAATCATTGACATAAGCAGCTAGCTTCTCTCGAATGAGTGGGAATAGCTGCTTTTGCTTCATGACACCTCCGCCCATGATGATGCGCTCTGGGCTTAAAATGAGCGAGTATTGCATAAGCGCTTGCGCTAAATAATCCGCTTCAAGTGCCCAAACCGCTTCATCCTGCGTCAGCTCTTTGGCAGGTTTCCCCCACCTTTTCTCAATCGCTGGTCCAGCTGCCAGTCCTTCTAAGCAATTTCCATGTGTCGGGCAGACACCTGCAAATGGATCAGATTCATGCTGCCTGACAAGGATATGCCCCATCTCAGGATGTGAATGACCGTGTAGAAGCTCATTTTTCACAACAGCCCCCGCACCAATGCCTGTACCGACCGTGATATACAAACAGCTGCTTAGCCCTTTGGCTGCCCCTTTTGTTAATTCACCTAGTGCTGCGGCATTGACATCAGTTGTAAAAGATACGGGGACACCTAATTGCTTCTCAAGCTCAGGAATGAACGGGTATTGCTTCCACTCCACTTTCGGTGTGTTCATGATATAACCGTATGAAGGATCGTCCTGTTGAACACAAATGGGTCCAAAGGAGCCAACCCCTAATGCTGCAATGTCATGCTGCTTGAAAAATGGAATGAGCTTTTGTATTGTTTGATCCGGGTGCTCTGTTGGAATCGTCATTTCCTCTAAGATGTCTCCATGCTCATTACCGATTGCACAACAAAATTTTGTACCACCAGCTTCAATTGCTCCATAATAGGCCATCATTGATCTCCCCCTGCTCGTTCTCTTTCTTCATCATAAAACATGGGGGAGAAGATGACAACATCACGTATTGGTGAGCAGAACAGCTTCCATGTCATTAATATACTCTCTTAAATGATGGGCAATATCACGATTGATCTCACCATCTTCATATAAGGTTTGTATTTCATTTCGAATCGTCTGTACAGCTTGGAAGTTAAGCTCTTTTTTCTTTCGGTCAAATGAACGGTCTTTTTGCTGGAAGAAGCTTGGACCGTGTTCACAGCGGAAAATGACTTGGTTGTAAAAACCAATGACTTGGTGGCACGTTTGCTGGTTTTCATCTGTCATATGCTGTTTGATCGAGTCTACCGCAGCCTCAGCCGTTTTCTTACGGATTTGTTTATACGAGTCCTCTTTTTCTAAAATACCGTTTGAAATGTGCTGATTCGGCCGCCATAATTGCAGCCATTGAAGCAAGCGGAGAAACTTCACCTTTGAAAAACGAATTTTGAATGAGTTTGAGTACAGCATTTCCAGCTCATGAAATCTCTCTTGCAGCTCATAAGCTTCTTCCTTGTCAATTTTCTCATCATCAATTAATTGTTGAAGTTTCATCTGTTCTGCTTTGATACCATGCAGTCTGATTTTTTTCTCTTGTCTTCTCATCCCGAATTGGTATGGTTCACGCTGGATATTTCTCAGCTTCATTCGGTAATCATTGATGAGTGCAAGGGATACTTCCCTGTTGTCCTCATTCATCCCTTCTTTTAACGTTTTAATAGCACTTCTGAGCAGCTTCCGTTTTGCATGCTGAATCTTTGTATCCAAGTCCACGTCGACCTGCTTGTCTTTTTTCTCAGATAAAAGAGGCAGTAACACACTAGCTAAAATGAGTGTACATAAGATCACGCCTGCTGCGAGGAAAATAATCAAGTGCCGCTCTGGAAATGGTGATCCGTCCGCAAGCGTAAATGGGATAGAGAAGGCACCGGCTAATGTCACAGCCCCGCGGACACCAGAGAATGTCATCAGCATCGAGGCGCGAAACTTCGGCTTTTTCACATTTTGCTTTTTTGTTGCACTCCATTTTCCTGCCCAGAACAGCCATACCCATAAGAACCGCAGCACCATGAGACATAGTGTAATAATTAAGATGTAGCCAATCACCTGCATGTTGTTAAAGGATTCATCTTGGAAAATGACTGTAGAAACATCCGGAATCTGCAACCCAAGTAAGACGAAAACAAGTCCGTTTAAAATAAATAAAATAATATTCCATGTGTTTGATGAAGCAATTTGCAGTTTGGCTAAATTCGCTTCCATTCGATCTTGCTCAATAGCATGCGTCACACCACCGGCCACAACGGCTAAAATTCCGGATACACCAATTTCTTCTGCTGCTAAATAAATCACAAATGGTGTAAGGATTTGCAGGATGATATGCATCGTGACATCGTCCATTCCTAAACGGCGGAGAAAATAGCGAAAACGAATGATAAAGAAGGATAGAATAAATCCAGTTAATAAACCACCTGCGGCAATGAGGACAAAGCTAAAGGATGCCTGAGCAATTGAAAAGGCTCCCGTCACTGTTGCGGCAATGGCAAATTTAAAGGCGACAAGTCCTGATGCATCGTTCATCAGCCCTTCGCCTTCCAGCAGTCTCATGATGCCCTTTGGCATATTCACACGGCTGGATAAAGCACTTACTGCCACCACATCTGTCGGTGATAAAATCGCTGCAAGCGCAAATGCGGCTGGAAGCGGTATGCTTGGAATCATCCAATGAATGGTATATCCCGCTACAACGACAGTCGCAAACACTAAACCGAGCGCTAAAAGAAGAATAGGTGCTCTTAATTTCCATAGCTCGTCCCTTGGGGTACGCTTCCCGTCATTAAATAACAGCGGCGCAATAAATAGAACGAAGAAGAGTTCAGGATTTAAAGAAATATGTAAACCTGAAGGAAAAGCTGCCACCAATATTCCTAAGCCCACTTGAATTAACGGAACAGGAATAAAGGGGACAAAACGATTGATAATATTAGATGCTGCAATGAGTGCCAGTAGTACGAGCACTGCCAAAAAAATCTCCACTAGTACATGTCCCTCCTCTGTATATTTTTCGTCAAGTTTTGCTTACATGCAAAGATGTGTTCATTTCATCCATCCGTCCGATCAGAAGTGCTTCTTTAGTATTCCGCAAAAAGTGAAACCAACACATAACAATCCATCTAGGCAAAAAAAGGCTGAATCCAGATATTCAGCCTGCTGACAAAATTTTCATCATATGTATTGTTCAAATGATGAACAATAGACCTTTTTTTATTTTACACGAAAACTCCAACATCTGCTGACATTGAGCTCTTAATAAACAAAAAAAAAGAGCGGAATCGCCCTTTTTTCGTTTCACCCTTTATTTAAAAAATAAGACCTGGCGGGAAGACGCCATTTGAATAAGTAGGAACAAACCCTGCATACGACGAGGATGACAAACAGCAGATATAAAGCAAGCTCGCCTTGCGCTAAGCCGAGTCCGACGAATAAGCCGCCAAGTGCTGCCCATACGGCGTAAATTTCTGCTTTTAGCACAAGCGGCTTTCGTCCTGCTAATAAATCACGCACAATTCCGCCGCCGCTTCCAGTCAAAACGGCTGCCACAATGACCGCACTGAGCGGAAGTTCTCTTTGCACAGCAAATAGTGCGCCTTGAATCGCAAACGCTGCTAAACCGATCGCATCCGAGAAATTTCCCCATGTGCTCCAGTGCTTAAGCAAAAGCTTTGGAAAAAGAAACACAATCGTAATAGATACAAGGGCAATGGTAAACATTTTGCCCTGTGACCATAAAGCAGACACCGGAAGACCAATTAATAGATTCCGAATCGCTCCACCGCCAAATGCTGTCACAATCCCTAAAATGTACACACCAAGAATATCGTACTCTTCCTCCATTGCCACAATCGCACCACTAATGGCGAATGCGACAATGCCAATGATACTTAAGACTTCCCATGCCATTTTCCGCTTATCTCCTTACCATTATCTAATCATCTAATACTACTCCCTTAATGTATATCTGACACAGGCGAAAAGCAATACAAATTTTCTTTAAATTTTATCTTTTTGCAAAAATAAAAAATAGCCCGCTTATAAGCAGACTACAGATTGTTGACAAAGGGCTAAAATGATCTTTATTTTAGCTCTTTGTCTTCTTTTCAGCGTGATAGAAAACCTTTGAAGTCTAGGAAGGACGAGTACTGGAGCGGAGCGAATTTGACATTCGTGAGCACCAGCGCGCAGGACTGACAACGAATGCGAGGGTTTGTCTACACGCTGATAGCCCGCTTATAAGCAGGCTATCTCCTTCAATCTTCTTTTGCATTTAACAGCAGCATACTAATGATGATGAGAATAAATGCAATAAGGGCTAGTAGTGGAATGGTGATAAAACCAAACCAGTTCAAATAATCAACAGAACAAGGAATACCGCTCAGGCAAGGGCGAATCGATGCAAAGCCAGGTATCTTTTGTTCCATATAATGATAGATAGAAAAACAAGCGCCAATCACAGCCAAAGGCAGGACATAATATTTTATTTTGACATCGCCTCTGAATGTCGCAATTCCAAGTAAAAGCACAAGCGGGTACATGAAAATGCGCTGAAACCAGCACATATCGCATGGGATAAACTTTTTTACTTCACTTAAATACAGGCTGCTCATCGTCGCAACGATAGAGACGATCCAAGCACTGTATAAGTAAACAAGCTTATTCTTCATGATTTTTTCCCTTTGAGCTCTTGATCAATTAATTCTTTGATTTCATCATAGTCATAAAAGTTTTGGACTTGTTTATTGTTAATGAAAAGAGTTGGTGTTGCATTCACTTTATATTGGTTCACAAGCTGATCGTCTGTGTTCAGCTGCGGCTGATATGTTTTCTTCGATAGGTTATCTTTAAGCTTGTCCGTATCTACTTTTGTTGTCTTTTTCGCTAGCTCCGTCAGCTTAGCAGGCGTGACCCATTCTGCTTCACTATCTGGCTGTGCTTGATAGACAGCTTCATGAAATGCCCAAAAGTTTTTCGGATCTTCCTTCCACACTTCTTCAGAAGCTAGTGCTGCTAATACAGCGCCATCTCCATGAACAGGAAGTGGCAAGTTAATAAACGAAAATGATACATCGCCTTTATCTATGTAGTCCGCTTTCAGTTTTGGGAAAATGTCTGTTTCAAATGATTTACATGAAGGACATTTATAATCCCCAAACTCGACAATTTGCACGGCTGCGTTTTTATCTCCCATGACAGGCTGTCCTTTAATAGAAGGCTTACTGTCAACCGTTTGTGCTTCTTTGCTGTTGTTGTTCCCAATGACGACGAATAATCCGATGAGAAGAGCTGCGATAATGGTTAAAATAACAGCAAATTTAATGGATGAAGATTGATTATTTTTTTTACTCACAAAAGCACCTACCTTATCTTTTTCATTCCTTCAAAAGAAAAAGGATAATAGCTTAGAATAATGCCATTATCCAACTTCTTCTATTTTAACAAGAGGGGATTCATTATGAAAGATGGTATTCATGAATTTTTCCTTACAATTTTATTTCATCACCCTCATGGCATTTAAAACAGCGAGTACGGTCACACCGACATCCGAGAAGACGGCTTCCCACATGGTCGCAATACCAAATGCACCGAGTAATAGGAAAACCCCTTTAACCCCAAGAGCAAATGCAATGTTCTGCCAGACAATCCTTCTTGTTCGTTTAGCGACAGCGATGGCTTCTGCAACTTTTGACGGTTGGTCTGTCATAATGACGATATCAGCCGCTTCTACCGCTGCATCTGAACCAAGTCCGCCCATCGCAATACCTATGTCTGCTCTGGCTAATACCGGTGTATCATTAATGCCATCCCCAACAAATAATAATTTTTCTTGAGGCGCTTTTTTCTGATCAATTTCTTCTAATTTTGTTACTTTATCCTGCGGTAATAATTCTGCATGTACTTCATCTATGCCAATTTGCTGGGCGACCGCTGTTCCGACTTGTTTGGCATCACCAGTCAGCATGACAGTTTGAATGCCAGACGCTTTTAGAGCGGAGACAGCTTCAATTGCATCATCCTTTAATTCATCTGCAATCAAGATCGATCCGGCAAACTCACCGTTAATCGCCATGTACACAACCGTTCCGCTTCGTTTTTCTTTTTCATATGAAATGCCTTCTCGTTCCATCAAGCGATGATTTCCCGCCAAGACTTGTGAACCACTGATGGTCGCTTTAATTCCATGTCCTGCAATATCCTCATATGCTTCGATCTGGCTTTCATCAAGCGGAGAACCATATGCCGCTTTAATTGATTCAGCAATCGGATGTGAAGAATGAGCTTCTGCTAAAGCTGCAAAAGAAAGCAGCTCCTCTTCTGACCACTTTTCGCTAGCTGTCACGATATTGGTCACCGTAAAGTTTCCTTTTGTGAGTGTGCCCGTCTTATCAAATACAGCATAGCTCACAGAGTTCAGTGCTTCTAAATAGTTACTGCCTTTTACAAGGATGCCTCGTTTAGAAGCTGCCCCAATTCCCCCGAAGAATCCTAATGGGATGGACACGACAAGCGCACACGGACATGAAATAACAAGGAAAACGAGTGCCCGGTAAACCCAGTCAGACAATTGTGCTGATGGAATGAGAAGCGGCGGCACAAAGGCAAGCAGTAATGCCAATACAACAACAGCCGGTGTGTAGTATTTTGCAAACTTTGTAATAAAGTTTTCTGTCTGCGCTTTTCGGCTGCTCGCATTCTCAACCAAGTCTAAAATTTTCGTCACTGCCGATTCGCTAAGTCCTTTTTGCACTTCAATTTCAAGAATCCCGTTTTGATTCACAAACCCTGCAAGAACTTCCTTCCCTGCTTCTACATCCCGCGGCACAGACTCCCCTGTTAATGCGGAGGTATCCACGAGTGAAAAGCCTTCAATGACGAGGCCATCAAGTGGAATTTTTTCGCCTGGTTTCACGACGATACGGTCACCGACTTTTACTTCTTCCGGCTTCACTTTTTTCGTTTCATTTCCTACTTTGAGATTCGCATATTCAGGGCGAATATTCATTAATTCACTAATGGATCGTCTTGAACGATTCACTGCTGCCCCTTGGAACAGCTCTCCAATTTGGTAAAACAGCATCACTGCCAGTGCCTCTGGATATTGCTGAATCACAAAAGCGCCAGCTGTTGCAATGGTCATTAAGAAGTTCTCATCAAATACTTGGCCGCGCACGATATTTTTCAGCGCTTTAAAAACAACATCACCGCCGACTAGTAAATAGGCTGCGAAAAACGTGATGAATTTTAGTAAGCCATCTTCTGGTATGAAATAAGCCGCTGTTCCAATGACTGCACCGCCAATTAATTTCAGCACAATCGCTTTTAAATTCTTTGTCCCATGATCATGATCGTGATGATGGCCTTCTTCTTTTGGTGATACACTCACATGAGGTTCGATGGACTGAACCGTTTTTTCAATACGCTTTGACATCGTTTCTTGCTTATCTGCATGTGTGACAGTCAATGTCCCTGTCGCAAAATTAACGGAACAAGCTTCAACGCCATCCATTTTGCTGACACCTGTTTCAATTTTACGTGCACAGTTTCCACAATCAAGACCGTTTAATACGTATTCATCCTTCATTTTTTTCATGTTCTCACCTTTTTTCTATATGATAAGTAACGTTCCCTGGATCGATTAAACCTATTAAAAATCAAAAACTTTATATATGAGCATATATTCATATATTGGATTACCTTTATTATATGAGGAGTTCTTGTCTTCTGTCAATCATTTATGAAGAAATAATTGGTTTTTTTGTGTCCGATTCTGTCATACGGATTTTCAATAAATCAAGCTCATGTCCCCTGCTCCCCGCATAACATAAAAACGATCGTTTTCAGTTTTTCTCTTTACAAAAGAAGGACAGACGCTTAGAATAAAATAAAAGTTTCCCTAAGGAAACAAATTAGCATTAGAGAATCATTTCATCCTTTAGTCAAAATTATTTATTTTATGCATATATCTTTAGGAAGTGCAATCATGATTGAAAGGGGCCGCAAGAGATGTCAAATGCTTTAACAATCGACCGTCTTCATGTCTCATATCACGGACAAGATGCATTAGAGAACGTCTCTCTTTCCATACAGGAAGGGACAATGACAGGAATCATCGGTCCAAATGGTGCTGGTAAATCGACGTTACTCAAGGCATGTTTGGATTTAATTGAAAAAGATCAAGGGGATATTCGTTTTTTTGAACAGCCCTTTAAACAAGTGAGAAAACAGATCGCCTATGTACCGCAGAGAAATGATTTAGATTGGACGTTTCCCATTCATGTACTGGATACCGTACTACTTGGAACATATCCGAAGCTCGGACTAATGAAACGTCCAAAAAAAGAAGACCGGGCATATGCGTATCACTGTTTAGAAAAAGTCGGAATGCAAGACTTTGCCAAAAGACAAATCGGTGAGTTATCCGGCGGGCAGCAGCAGCGTGTCTTCCTTGCAAGGGCTCTTGCTCAAAACGCACAGCTCTTCTGTTTGGATGAACCGTTTGTCGGGATTGATATGGCAAGTGAAGAAACGATGGTGCGCATTTTGAAGGAATTACGAGATGAAGGAAAAACCATTTTGGTTGTCCATCACGATTTGAGTAAGGCAGATGATTATTTCAGCCATCTTGTTCTGTTAAATAAAAAACTCATCAAAGCAGGGTCTGTACACGACATCCTTCGCCCAGAGATCATGCTGGAAGCATATGAAACACAGCTGCCATTCTTAAAATCAGCAGGAGGAGACGTGTAATGGAATTTTTAACCGGACTCTTTGAATATGCTTTTTTACAAAAAGCGCTATTTACATCCGTTATGGTAGGCATCATTTGCGGCGTTATCGGCTGCTTTATCATTTTACGCGGCATGGCCTTGATGGGAGACGCCATTTCACACGCCGTACTGCCAGGTGTCGCCATTTCTTATATGCTTGGAATTAACTTTTTCTTCGGTGCCGTTTTAACTGGCGTGTTAACAGCGATTGGAATCGGTTACGTGAGTCAAAACAGCCGCATAAAAAATGATTCAGCCATCGGCATTGTCTTTACAGCCTTTTTCTCAATCGGGATTATTTTGATCACATTTTTGAAAAGTTCGAGTGATCTATATCATATTCTATTTGGAAACGTACTAGCTGTTCGATCAGCTGATATGTGGATTACACTTGGCATCGGCATTTTTATTTTGCTAGCCGTCATCGTTTTCTACAAGGAACTGCTCATTAGTTCATTTGATCCGGTGATTTCTTCGGTTTACGGTTTGCCGAATCGTATGATTCATTATTTTCTCATGACCTTATTGACCCTTGTAACCGTTGCATCACTGCAAACCGTTGGGATTATTCTTGTCGTTGCCATGCTGATCACGCCGGCAGCCACCGCTTATCTCTTGACAGACCGGCTCTGGATCATGATTTATTTATCTGCTTTTTTCGGTGCTGTATCTGCTGTCGTAGGCCTAGGGCTTAGCTTTACGTATAACTTATCGTCTGGTGCTTCCATCGTGCTGGTCGCCACCATTTTATTCGGCAGTGCCTTTATCTTTTCACCAAAGCAAGGCATTCTATGGAGATCATTAAAATCTAAACGAAAACGAACGCACTTAAAAAAGGAAGCGTCTATGTAAAAGGAGGACATATATGAAGAAGGTATTTGCAATCCGTTTGACCGCAGTATTCATTGCCCTTATGATCATCGCAGGCTGTTCGACCCAGCAAAGTAATTCCGGTAAAGATGACGGCACATTAAAAGTTGTCACGACCTACTCCATTCTTTATGACATTGTGAAGGAAGTAGGCGGGCAGCATGTCTCTATTCACAGCATTGTTCCCATTGGTACAGACCCACACGAATTTGACCCACTGCCAAAGGATGTTCAATATACGACGGATGCAGACCTTGTTCTATATAATGGCTTGAACCTTGAAACAGGAAACGGCTGGTTTCAAAAGCTGCTTGAATCGAGCGGCAAGGACGGGGATGATGCACCTGTAGCCGAGCTGAGTAAAGGCGTCAAAGTGAAGCATTTGTCTTCAAAAGGGCTCGAAAGCCAGCAGGACCCCCACGCATGGCTGAATGTTGAAAATGGGATCCTTTATGCCCAAAATGCCCGAGATGCGCTTATTCAAGCGGACCCTGAGCATAAAGAGGATTACGAAAAAAATGCAGAAGCCTATATCAAAAAGCTTCAAGCGCTTCACGATGAAGCAAAAGACAAGTTTGATCAGCTGCCAAAAGACAAAAAGCTCCTAGTCACAAGTGAAGGAGCATTCAAGTATTTTGCAGAGGCGTATGGACTGAAAGCCGGCTACATTTGGGAGATCAACACAGAAAGTGAAGGAACACCAGGACAAATGAAGCGCATCATTCATTTTGTCAAAGATCATCAAGTTCCTGCTCTCTTTCTTGAAACAAGCGTTGATAAACGAAGCCTTGAAAGCCTCTCTGAGGAAACCGGGGTTCCAATCAAAGGAAAAGTCTTCACTGACTCTATTGGAAAAAAAGGTGAAGATGGAGACAGCTACTATAAGATGATGAAATGGAATATTGACACCATTTACAAAGGGTTGTCATCATAAGGAAAGACAGGTGGAGTGAATCCGCCTGTCTTATTTGTCAGCCTGCTATATTTTCCGGATGTTTTTTCGGCCAAATGACGTAGCTGATGCTAATGACAAAATCAATGGCTAGGATCATTCCCCATGTATTGACAAGCTGCATCAGCGCTTCCGTCCGCTCTGGTGCTTGGATGAGATAGGTCAAACCATATAACAGCCCCGCTCCGATGACATAAGAAATGACATGCCGAGCCCAGCCGACCATTTCATACATAGACCGCTCTTTACCGTACTTTGGTTTTCCCTTTGGCTTAGGGCCACCTGCAAAACGATAAGCAAACTTAGCATCTGCCCATTTCACCATTTGATGTCCAAAGGCCAGACTCACACCAATATAAACAGCCGCAAGCCCGTGGATGACAGTCGCCACAGCCCCCTGTCTTAAATCTATATAAGTAGCCGCAAGAAGGATGAGATCTAAAACCGGCGTACAGACAAGAAAGAAAGCACCCCACTTTTTCTGTTTAAACACATAACGAAGCGTTAAACCCATTAAAATAAACAGCCAAAAACCAATTTCACATGCCACAATCAGTAACCCGACCAATTTCCCCACATCCTTTTTAACACAATTGTATTAAATAAAAAATAACACAGATGTGTTAAAAAAACAACAGCTATGCTAAAATCAATGTATGCCAAAAATCGTTGATCACCATAAACAAAAACAAAAGGTCGCTCAAGCTGCAATGAGAGTGATTAAACAAGAAGGTTTGGAAAGCGCTTCTGTACGAAAAATAGCAGTAGAAGCTGGAATTTCAGCCGGCTCTATGCGTCATTATTTTTCCACACAGCAAGAGTTGTTTCTATTCTCCATGAATTTAATTCAGGAAAGAGTCAAGGAGCGGATTACAGGGCTTCCATTAAACGGTTCAACGGAGGAAAATGTCATCAATTTATTGGAGCAGGTTCTTCCACTTGATGAAGAACGAAAATTTGAAATGGAGGTGTGGCAGGCTTTTTCCGTCAAGGCACTGACTGAACCAGATCTACAGCCGCTCAATGCAAAGATGTATGACGAACTTTTCCAAACCGCCCAATATTGTTTAATGAAATTGAAAGAGGATGGGCTGCTGCTAGATGATATCGATCTTTTATTAGAAACTGAGCGGCTTTATGCGGTCATTAATGGGCTTGCATTGAATGGAATTGTACAGCCTCATCGGTTACCGCCTCAGCTCATACGCTCCGTGCTGCAAATGCACCTGCAATCCATCACAAAAAAAGACATGTCTCCCTAATTGGAGAGCATGTCTTTTTTAATCTTCCATAAAAATACGTTTTGCTTCGTAGTAAAGCACCTGCACAAATTTCTTCACATTGATACGGGTGTGTTCTTCTCTTCCGCTCATCTCTTTCGTCAATTCACTCATTTTCTTTCGCACGATGGTGAAATCGAAAAATTTTGATGCGTAATTTTCAAATGTTGGATGGGAAAAATCGGTTAGCCCAAGTGATGCGATATGTTTCAATGATTGGTTGATCGCACGTCTTACCCGCTGCTCGGCTGCCTTTGCTTCTCTTGCGATGTCTGCCGATGTGTAGGGCTCACTTAATTTATCCTCCGTAATCCCAGTGAAAATGATCTTTAAAGAAGGAAAGGAATCATGATGATCAGCATGCAGCGCTAAATACTGGTCTGTAAACAGAATCATATCTAATAAATCTTTAGACCCCTTCTCACCAACAATACCAAGCTCCGCCAGCAAAAACTGCCCTGCCTCTGCAAGACTTTTCCCCCGCTGCTTCGTTTTCGTCTGACCGCGCTGCTGAAATTGCATGACTGATTTAAGCGAGTGCTGAATATTTTCAATTGAATGCTCTAAATGAAGACGTTCAATCATGAGATGGAGGACGCTTAAGACCTCTACACGATTGATCGGCTTTGTCACATAATACTCGACGCCAAGCGTATACGCCTGTCCGATTAATTCCTTTGTTTCAACCTGTGACAGCATTAAATATTTCCCGTGAAACTCATCCTTGATTGCTCGAATCGTTTCAAGCCCGTCTCTTTCCGGCATCAATAGATCAATACATAAAATATCAATGTGCAAAT
The DNA here is from genome assembly GCF_001482475.1 of Bacillus sp. G1(2015b). Lineage (NCBI taxonomy): Bacteria > Bacillati > Bacillota > Bacilli > Caryophanales > Bacillaceae > Bacillus > Bacillus sp. G1(2015b). Next base: position 258,549 of record NZ_LKIC01000012.1, read on the forward strand.
CATTTAAGTAGCTGGCTGTTAACTCAGCGCCATCCTCTGCTTCTCCGGCCACAATACCAAGCTCTTCATCTTCAATGAGCTGAGCCAGTGAAGAACGAACGGCTTCATCATCATCAACAATAAAAAATCTCATCTCCCAATCCCCTCTTTTCTACTGACTTGATCTACTGGTATCGTTAATGTGAAAATTGTTTGCTTATTTGGGATACTCTTCATCTCAACACTTCCGCCAAGCTTCTCCGCTGTATCCTTTACATACGCAAGCCCGATACCGCTCGATGGATTCCCAACCTGGTCGTATTTTAAAGTGAAACCTGGCTTAAAAATAACATGATGATTACGTTCTTTTATGCCAGGCCCGTTGTCGCTGATTTGAAAAATCACCTGGTTCTCTTTCTGTGAAATAGAAAGTGACACTTCTCCATCTACAGGAATGGCTTCAACAGCGTTGGATACGATGTTATTTAACAAAGATAGAATGGTATACACGTGATAGGCGGGGTGCTGCCCATCTTCATCATAATGAAAGACAATGTTTTTTTTAAGAGATTCAGCATAATTTTCATGAATGCGAATGACAAGCCCAGCGATATGAGAAGGACTCTCATAAGCCTGGAAATTTTCCTCATGAATCAGCTTTGATAAGGCAGAAAAAATCCGCTGGTTATCCTTTTTGATTTCATGCACCTCTCCTGCAATTTGCAAGGCGGTTTTACCGAGCTTTTTCAAATCCAATGATTCTGCATCCTTTGCGTGGTGAAGAGATTGATACAATTGATAGGATGTAGCCGTAATGTGCTCAGCATGTGCGAGTGTTTTATGAAAATATGTAGATTCCGTGTAAAGGTTAGACAGGAGCATCAGCAGATGTTCCTTTTCCTTTTTCATCTGACGCTCTCTCGCCTGCTCTTCATATAAACGAATCATTGTATAACAAGCCAACACGAAAAAGCTTCTGAAAATCGCCAAAACAAATAATTGAAACAGCGTCCGCCCCGTTAAAATTTCATCCATGGTGCCTCGAAGTGCGATGATCTCAACAACGCTTGCGCACAGCTCCATGATGATACCTGTTGCTCCAATCAGCCAAGGCTGATCACGGAAACGTCTGACCTTCAATAAATAAAAGAGTGTGCCATAGACGACATAATAAAGCAGGGAAGGAAATCTTAATGAAACCGCCTCTTCCAGCGGAAGATGCCCTGTCACGGCTGTATCAAGCAGCACGCGAAACGCAAAAACAGATATCCCAGCGATGATGCCGCTTGCCCATGCAGGAAATCTTTTCATTTGAAGCAGGATAAAGAAAAAGACAACGGTTCCAAAGCTGACCCGAAAGCTGTCCTCAAATGGATAAAATTTAAACTCTCCGCCAATCGGCGTCAGTACAATGAGCAGCACAATTAAATAAGGCTCTGTATTCAGCCATTTTTTTAGTAGATTCAAACGCAGTCACATCCCTAATAATTGACGATAGTATACTATGTGAGCTAAAGAAAAACAAACCTTCATGAAAAAGCGCACACCGGAACTTTGCCGGTGTGCGCTTCTCATGATGCCGCTTAATCTTCTAAACGATCTTTTTCTAAAAGTGATGCGCCAGCAATACCTGGTTTTGTCATTTCAAAAGGATTTAAGATGACATCAAGCTCTTCCTCTGTTAACACATCATTTTGCAGACAAAGCTCACGTACAGATGCGCCTGTAAGAATGGCTTCTCTTGCAATTCGTGCAGCCGCTTCATAACCAATATGCGGGTTCACCGCCGTCATGACACCGGCACTCTTTTCTACATATTCTTTTAATCTAGATTCATCTGCTTTTAGGTCACGCAAGCAGTTGTCCACAAAGGACTCGAATACATTTTTCATCATGCTGAGAGATTGAAGCAGGTTGAACACCAACACTGGTTCCATAACGTTCAGTTCAAGCTGGCCAGCCTCTGATGCAAGACAGATTGTGTGATCGTTCCCAATGACTTGGAAAGCCACTTGGTTCATGACCTCAGGCATAACTGGATTGACTTTCCCTGGCATGATAGATGAACCTGGCTGTCTCGGCGGCAAGTGCAGCTCACCAAAGCCTGCTCTTGGACCAGAAGCCATCAGACGAATATCGTTCGCCATTTTGGACATGTTCATCATACATACTTTAAGCGCAGCAGATACTTCTGTATAAGCATCTGTATTTTGCGTTGCATCGACTAAATCTTCAGCACCAACTAACGGTAATCCGCTAATGTCAGATAGATAGCCAACCACTTGGCGAATATATTTAGGATCTGCATTCAATCCAGTTCCGACTGCTGTTGCACCCATATTGACTTCATATAAATGCTGTCTAGACTGCTTGATACGTTTAATATCACGAGCAAGAACTTTTGCATACGCACTAAACTCTTGTCCAAGTCTGATTGGAACAGCGTCCTGAAGATGCGTACGTCCCATTTTGATGACATGATCGAATTCCTGCGCTTTTTCAGTCATGACTTGATGCATGTTTTCCATCGTATAAAGTAGTTTTTCAATCATATTCAATGTTGAAATATGAATCGCTGTTGGGAAAACGTCGTTTGTTGACTGCGACATATTCACATGCGTGTTTGGACTTAGCTCAGTATAAGCGCCTTTTTCCTTTCCTAGTAGTTCAAGCGCTCTGTTTGCAATGACTTCATTGGCATTCATATTCATTGAAGTGCCAGCCCCGCCTTGAATTGGATCGACAATAAATTGATTGTTCCATTTTCCTTCGATGACCTCATCTGCCGCTTCAACAATTTTTTCTCCAAGGCCAGAATATAGTCGCTGTGTATCCATATTTGCAAGTGCGGCTGCCTTTTTGACAATCCCTAATGCTTTGATGAGTTCCTCATGAATACGGTAGCCTGTAATTGGAAAGTTCTCCACTGCACGTAATGTTTGAATTCCATAATATGCTTGAGTGTCTACTTCCTTTTCACCTAGAAAGTCTCGTTCGATTCGAACTTGCTTGTCCTGTAGCTTCGTCATTTGAAAAGATCTCCTTTTTTACGCTGCTTTTGTTTGTTGTTTCAATTCCTCAATATACTTCTTCGATTTCTCTTGATCAAATACTTTTTCCCACTTAGACATGACAATGGCTGCAAGTGAGTTACCAAATACGTTCACTGTTGTACGAACCATGTCAAGAAGTCGGTCGATCCCAACGATGAAGGCAAGTCCTTCAAGCGGCAGTCCCATAGCACCAAGAGTTGTGATGACAACAACGATCGATGCACCTGGTACACCAGCCATTCCTTTAGATGTCAGCATTAAAATTAATAGTAACGTAATTTGCTCATAGATGGAAAGCGGCATGCCGTACATTTGTGCAACAAATATCGCAGCAATGGATTGATAGATGGCACTTCCATCTAGGTTAAAGGTATAGCCTGTTGGAATAACGAACGACGTGATCGCTTTCGGGCAGCCGAACTTCTCCATTTTGTCCATTAATCTAGGCAGTACAGCTTCTGAACTTGCTGTTGAGAATGCAAGAATGATTTCTTCTTTTAATACTCTAAATAGTGTAAAGACGCTTGTTCCAGCCATTTTAGCAATAATGCCAAGTACAACAATGACGAAGAATGCCATTGTACCGTAAACGACAAGTACCAGTTTACCTAGCGGGAGAAGCGCTCCGACCCCGAATTTGATCACCGTCACACTGATGAGCGCGAATACACCAAATGGTGCAAACTTCATCACTTTATTGGTCACCCAGAACATGGCTTCGAGTATACCCTCAAAGAATCCTAATACTGGTTTTCCTTTATCTCCTACTGCGGCAATTCCTAATCCGAATAAGACTGTAAAGAAGATGGTTGGTAATAGATCACCTTCTGCAATAGATTGGAAAACGTTTGTTGGTACAAGATGAACCAACGTTTCAGAGAAAGTCGCTTTTTCAGAAGAAGCCTTAGATGTCTCTTCATATTTAGAGATATCGCCTTTCTCCATGTTGCTCATATCAATTCCTGTACCAGGATGGAAGACGTTTGCTGCAAGCAGTCCAACTGCTAATGCAATCGTTGTCACAATCTCGAAGTAAAGAATTGTTTTTCCGCCGAGTCTTCCGATCGTTTTCATATCGCCTACACCTGCAACTGCTACAATCAATGCAGCAATAACAATTGGAAGAACGATCATTTTAATTAAATGGATGAATATATCGCCAATCGGCGTTAACACATTAATAACGGTTTCATTTTGATAAAACAGCGCTCCCACGACAACACCCAGAACAAGTGCAATGAGTATTTGAGAAGCTAACCCTAACTTTTTCATACGTGAACCCCCTTTTTTTGATAACGCTTTCTTTGTTGCTTAATCGCATCTTAACGACGAACCTACAAAAAACGACAAAAAGGAACAAAAAGAAGTGAATTTTTTATGAAAAATCTTTAAAAAGGTGGGTTTTTCCACAATATTGTTAAAAAAAGACTTCGCTTTTGCGAAGTCTTAATGATTTTGCATTTGTTCACTTGGTGTATCTTGTTGTGTAGAAAATCTATCGTACATCGCATATCCAATGAGGACAAGAACAACGTAGAACAATGCACTAATCGTCCAAACCCATTTGACATTCATCTTCATTCTGCCACTCCTTCTCTGACTGGCTTCAATCGCTGCAATCTGAGCGCATTCAGCACAACGGACACGGAGCTAAAGGCCATTGCCGCTCCTGCAAGCCATGGCGCAAGGAAACCAAATGCAGCGATCGGTATCCCAATACAGTTATAGGCAAGCGCCCAAAATAAATTTTGCTTAATGTTTCTCATTGTTTTTTGACTAAATTCCAGCGCATCTGCAATCGCATGGAGATCTCCTGTCATGAGCGTAATATCTGCTGCTTCCATGGCAACGTCTGTCCCTGTTCCCACAGCCATCCCAATATTCGCTGTTGCAAGAGCTGGGGCATCATTGATACCGTCTCCGACCATGGCGACTTTTTTTCCTTGTTTCTGAAGCGCTGCAATATGAGCCGCTTTTTCTTCAGGCAGCACTTCAGCAATGACATGATCAATGCCTGCCTGTTTCGCAATCGTCTCTGCTGTTAGTTTATTATCACCTGTCATCATCACAACGTGAATCCCCTGCTCTTTCAGACGAGCGATGGCTTGATGAGAGGATGATTTGATCGTATCTGCGACCGCGACAATGCCAGCGACTTCGCCGTCAATCGCGACAAGCATAGCCGTTTTTCCTTGCTCCTCCAGCGTTGTGACGGATGATTCGACTTGATCATATGGGATATGATGTTTCTGTAATAGCTTACGCGTTCCAATTAAAAGCTTGTGTCCTGCGGCATTTGCTTCAATTCCATGACCTGGATCTGCTTGGAAGGCTTCAACTCCGACTGCTTCAAGACCTTGTTCCTTCATACCGTCTGTGATCGCCCTGGCAAGCGGGTGTTCCGACTGCTGTTCTGCCGATCCTGCTAGTTGCAGCACCGCATCTTCTGTCCAATTCGCGTATGCCAACACATCTGTCAGACTCGGCTCCCCTTTTGTCACAGTTCCTGTTTTATCTAACACCACCGTGTCGAGTGATTGAGTCACTTCTAAATGCTCTCCGCCTTTAAACAGAATGCCTGATTCAGCCGCACGGCCGCTGCCAGCCATAATAGAGGTAGGTGTAGCAAGTCCGAGCGCACATGGACATGCGATAACAATGACGGCTATAAAGGTTTCAAGTGCTGACGTCACATTCCCAGGGTCGACAAAGAAAAACCATATGAGGAATGTGAGCACAGCAATTCCTACAACGATGGGCACAAATATCCCTGATATTTGATCTGCCATTCTTTGAATCGGTGCTTTTGAGCCCTGCGCTTGTTCTACGACTCGGATAATCTGGGAAAGCGCCGTCTCTTTTCCGACTTTTGTCGCTTTTATTTTGATGAATCCATTTTTATTGATCGTTGCTCCGATGACCATATCTCCTGCTGTTTTATCAACAGGCAGGCTTTCTCCTGTAATCATGGACTCATCTATTGCGGTTGTCCCCTCTATGATCTCTCCATCTACCGGCACTTTTTCACCCGGTTTGACAAACACAAGATCATTCACTTTCACGTCAGAAATAGGCACAGTCATCTGTTTGCCATCTCGTTCGATAACCGCTTCTTTCGCTTGTAAGCCCATCAGCTTTTGAATCGCTTCTGATGATCTTCCTTTTGCTCTTGCTTCCATTAATTTTCCGAGCACGATCAATGTAATGAGGACAGCACTTGTTTCATAATAGAGGGCTGCCTCATGTGTGCCTCGAATCGCTGACTCGATGCTTTCATATAAACTATAGAAAAACGCGGCAGATGTCCCAAGTGCGACAAGAACATCCATATTGGCGCTTTTATTTCTTAAAGCCTTATACGCGCCTACATAAAATGGCCAGCCGACAATAAACTGCACAGGCGCTGCTAACGCCAGCTGAACCCATGGATTCATGAACGCTTCAGGCAGCCATATAAAGGATGTGAAAGAAAAATGGCTGACCATTGCCCAAAGAAGCGGCAGTGACAAAATCATTGAGAATAAAAAGCGTGCCGTCTGCTTCTCTATTGCTGCTTGGCGGTGATCTTTTTTTCCTCCCTCTGCTTGATCTACGTCTGGTTCAATTAAAGAATACCCTATAGACTGCACTGCATCTTTTATATCATTTGTAGACGTTTGGCCCGGATGATATGTGACCTGAAGTGTCTCTAGCGCAAAGTTTACAGACCCGTGATCGACACCGTCCATTCGGTTAATTTTTTTCTCGATTCGGTTTGCACAAGCCGCACAAGTCATTCCCTCTATATCAAATTCTGCTTTCTCTATCACCACATCGTAACCAAGAGATTGGACTTTTCGCTTCAAATCATCTGGTGTTAACTGCTCTGATTCGTAGATGATATGGGAAGTTTCAAGCGCCAAATTCACACTGGCATCCTCCACACCTTCCAGCCTGTTCAATCCCTTTTCGATGCGGCCTGCACAGGCAGCACAGGTCATCCCCGTAATTTGAAAGTCAATTTCCTTTTTCATTGATCTCACCTCTCCACATACTCCATGGGGGTATTATATTTTTAAAAAAAGACGTGCTGTCATGCAGCACGTATCAGATTGTGACAAAGGGTTAAAATGATCTTTATTTTACCCCTTTGTCTTCCTTCTTTTCAGCGTGATAGAAAACCTTTGCAGTCTAGAAAGGACGAGTACCGGCGCGGAGCGAATTTGACATTCGTG